>JAKEHD010000446.1 GCA_022615215.1 Blastocatellia bacterium | reverse complement strand
TGAGAGCCAACCTTTGCATCCAAAGCGCCGCTGTCGGCGGCGCACTCCAAACATGTTTTCCACTGCGGAAAAACTTTCATTTTGCCCCGCGCGCAGTATACAGGCTCATATCGGACCTGCCGCTCGACTCTTCGCAACTCTTCGGCAAGCAACCGGCTTTCGCTCAATTCTTCCAAAAGCACCTGACAGGCTTCTTCTTGGGTTGCGCCGTCAGCGAGCAACTCTTCATAGAGCGACTCCATGTGCTGTGATAACTCTTCGACGATCTCGGTCTCGCGCACAGGCACAAGATTCAAGTTTGCCAATCGTCTTCTGATCTCATCTTTCCAATCAAGCATCTTCAACTCCGTTGAAAGTAAAAAGGAAAAAGGAAAAAGGTGAAAGCGGGCAATGAAATCCGCCGTCGTGTTTCTTTCATGTTTTTTTCACTTTTGCCTTTTACCTTTTGCCTTCGCTATTCATAGCGCAACGCCACCATCGGATCTACACGCGTCGCCCGCCGCGCAGGAACACAGCAGGCCATGAGCGCGACCACAGTGAGAATCAGCGGGACGCTGATGAAAGTGATAAGGTCGGTAGTGCTTACCTCGAACAGAAGGTCCGACATCAGGCGGGTCAAACCGATCGCTCCGGTAAGTCCTAACCCCAAGCCTGCGAGAATCAGCAACAGGCCCTGTCGTAAAATCAGCTTGAGCACGTCGCGTGGCTGTGCGCCCAGCGCCAGGCGTATACCTATCTCGCGTGTCCTTTGAGAGACCGAATGTGAAATGACGCCGTATATCCCGACGGTGGCCAGCGCCAGAGCCACAGCGGCAAACACTCCCAGCAAGAACATCAATCCGCGACGATCCGCAATCGAATCTGCCAGCACCTCGTCCAGAGTGGCAATACTCGAAACAGGCTGATCCTTATCGATCTCCCGAATCGCGCTCTTGAGAGCAACCACGAGGCTCATCGGATCGCCGTCTGTGCGCACGAAGAAATTTATGAACGACCACGCGCTCTGTGCGTGCGGCACATAGATCTCCGGTCGCGCCTCGGCACTCAAGCTCGCCTGCCTGATGTCGCCCGCGACGCCCACGATCTCAAGCCATGGAGGTTGCGGATCGCTCGAACTGTAAAATCGAATATGTTTGCCGATCACTTCTTCGCCCGCGAAATAACGGCGGGCAAAGGTCTGATTGACTATCGCTACGCCGGGAGCTTCTATGTCATCCCGCACGGTGAAGGCGCGCCCGGCTACAAGCGGCATGCCGAGTGTGCGAAAGTAATCGGGGCTGACCGGAGTGTTGTTGGCAAAAGGCTCCCGGCCAGGCTCGGGCAGGGGCAATCCCTGAATCGCAAAGCGGCGAGAGTTATAGTTTCCGCTCAAGGGAATATAGGCAGCCGAAGCGACAGAACGCGCCTGCGGCATGGCTTCCAGGCGCTCGATGGCCTGCCGGACAAATTCGGCCCGTTGACTCCATTCCGGATACCGGGATTGAGGAAGCGACAGGTTGACGCTCAGGACGCCTTCGGGTTTGAAGCCGGGATCGATGGCCCGTAGACTCAGAAAGCTCCTCAACATCAGCCCCGTGCCGATCAACAAGACGAGCGAAAGCCCTATCTCGGCCACCACCAGTCCGCTCCGCAGACGCTGCCGCGTGCGCCCGGCAGTGGCGCGGCCCGCTCCTTCTTTGAGCGCTTCGCGCAAATCGCCCTCTGAAAGGCGAAAGGCTGAAAGCGTGCCTAAGAGAGCGCCCGTCAACAACACTATCGATGAGAGAAATCCAATCACGCGGCCGTCTATGCCGACTTCCGACAGGCGAGGGATTTTTATCGGGCTGAGGCTCACGAGCAGGTCCAGGCTCAGGAACGCCAGCAGCAAACCGACTGCGCCGCCCGTGGCCGTAAGTAAAAGGCTTTCGGTGAGGAGTTGCCGGAAGAGACGAAATCGACTTGCGCCAAGCGCCGTGCGAACAGCCACTTCTTTCTGTCTTGCCGCAGCGCGAACCAACAGCAGGTTCGCCACGTTTGCGCAAGCGATGAGAAGGACGAAAGCAATCGCGCCGAGCAGCACGAGCAGAGGAGTCCGCGTATCGCCGACCAACTGCTCGTGAAGCGAAACCACGTTGAGTTGAATCTGATTCGGGTACTGCGGCTGAAGGATTGTTTGCAGGTTCGTTCGGGCCTGCTCTATCGAAATACCCGGTTTGAGGCGCGCGACGATGTTGAGAAAATTGCTTCCGCGCGGCGTGCCGGGATCATTGGCATCGAAAGGGGCGGTGGCCCAAAGCCGGACGCCGCTCGGCCAGGCGAAGCCCTGCGGCATCACGCCGACGACCGTGTAGGGTTTGGCATCGAAGATGAGGTTTCTGTCGATAATGTTCGGATCAGCGCCGAATCGCTGCTGCCAGAGCGTGTGGCTCAGTACCACGAGAGGAGCGCCTCCCGGTTGATCTTCGTTCGGAAGAAACCATCGCCCCAGCATCGGCTCGACCCCTAAAGCGGCTAACATACCGGCGGAAACAAAAGCGCCAGGGATTGCTTCCGGCTCTCCTTCGCTTAAAAGATTAAACGTGGAAGTGGAGAAGGCTCCCATCTGCTCGCAGACTTGATTTTGGTCGCGCCAGTCGACGAAGTCCGGCACCGACGATGGATTCCCGGTGTTCTTCCACACCATGGCGAGCCGCTCCGGCTCCTTAAAGGGAAGCGGTTTCAACAACACTGCATGGGCGAGCGTGAAGATGGCCGTGATCGGGCCGATGCCGAGCGCGAGCGTCAGCACTGCGATCGATGTAAAGCCGGGATTCTTCCAGATAGAGCGGACGCTATAACGCAGGTCTTGCCAGATATCTCTAATCATATTTCTCCTCCTTGCTCCAAAAACTACAGGCTCTTGCTCAATAATTCGCTCTACGCGCCGCAATCCCTCGGCAAGCAATCGACTATCGCTCAACTCCGAGAGAACCGCACGCCGGGCGTCTTCCTCGCTCGCGCCGCCTGTGAACAACTCACGGTAGCGGTCTTCGAGATGCTGTGATAGCTCTTCGATTATTTCGGCCTCGCGCACAGGCGAGAGCTTCAAAGGGGCCAGGCGTTTTCTGATTTCATCTTTCCAGTCAGGCATCTTCAACTCCGTCGCTATTCATAGCGCAGCGCCACCATCGGATCGACACGCGTCGCTCGCCGCGCCGGGACGTAGCAGGCAAGTAATCCGACCATCAGCAACACCATCGGGATGGCAGTAAATGTCAGAGGATCGGTGGCGCTCACAATAAACAGCAGGCTCTTAATCAATCGCGTCAACGCGAATGAAGCAGCCAGGCCCAGTACGATGCCGGTGGCGGTGAGCAGTAAGCCCTGCCCAAACACCATGCGTAAAACGTCGCTGGCCTGTGCGCCAAGCGCGAGACGAATGCCGATTTCGCGCCTGCGCTCAGATACGGCGTAAGAGATCACACCGTATATCCCGACGGCGG
>JAKEHD010000445.1 GCA_022615215.1 Blastocatellia bacterium | reverse complement strand
CTCTACTCAAAACTGTCATTTCATCCCGCGCGCAGTATAGGTTCCAGCTACTGTTCTTTGTTTAGCAAATAGCGATGCCGCTGTGTTCAAAAAGGGATAAGCTCATATCCGAGCATTGGCCAAGAAAGGCACGCGGCGTAACAACTGAAGGAAAGGAGAAAAGTCATGTCAAGACAGAAAATCAAATCGAGCAAACCTACAGCGGAGTTGCAGACAACGACCGAAACCGCAACTCCCCCAATAGTCGAGGCCGAAAGCCTCTTTGATCGCATAGAGGAGATCAACCGCAAGATCGAGCAGCGCGCTTATGAACTTTTTGAATGCCGTCACTGTGAGCACGGCTGTGACCTTGAAGACTGGTTACAAGCCGAATCAGAGATGCTGCTGCCGATACCAATCGAAATCAGAGAATCTGATGATCAGTTCGCGGTGCATGCCGAAGTGCCCGGCTTCAATCTGGAAGAGGTCAAGGTCGGCATTGAGCCGCGCCGCCTCACTATCATTGGCAGAACGGAACGTGCGCTCGATCAGAAAACGGGAGAAGCCGTGTACGTCGAACAACGCTTCAACGAAATCTTTCGCTCGCTCGACCTGCCCGTGGATGTCGATACGGAAAAGGTTAGAGCTACGTTCAAGGATGGAGTGCTCGACCTCACGTTGCCTAAGGCCGCAATGCCCGTACCGACCGACGTTGAGCAACAGGCTGAATAATCAGTTTGTGTTGGCACCAGCCTTGAGAGCAGAGCGATAAGCCATGCCCACCGCCCTGCTCTCAACTGGCTGAAGCTGTCGTGAAAGCTCGACTACGGAAGTTGAGGCCCTGGTAGAGTCGGGACCAGATGTGGGCAATCAATGGAAGCGCATCGGTTGCAGGAAGCGCTCTTGTCATAGTGATTGCTATGTCGTTCGGCTACAGGTGGCAGCCCGAATGCTGGTGCCGCGTGTTATTTGATCGTTGCGTGGGCTATCCGATATTCAGCCCTAGGGGACAGAAAGGTGAACGACCGTATCCTTACAAACAGCTAATAAACAGGTCGATCAGATGAAAGGAAAAATATGGGACGTGATCCAGGTCTAGTAAATAACGCGTCAGCAGAGCCAGGGCACTTTGTGAGTGCCAGACGAGCGGAACTCTTGTCATCTGTGGGTGCGGGAGTCCTCGGTGCGGGGCTTGCCCTGTTGTTCGCTCAAGCCCTTGCTCCATATTCCATCCCAATCCTTCTGGTTGGGTTGTTCGCCCACGCCTGGGGGATGTTTCAGAAACATAAGCTTGAGAGCCAAACGGCAATTACTCGAATCTGGTGGGCGGAGGCTCTCTATTGGGCATGCTGGCTGGCCCTGGTGGTGTTACTCCTTGTCATCGCTGTTCGTGAGTTATGACACCGCGGCAAATGTTTGGGCTAGGAATCCCAGCTTTGCGTGCTCAAAGCCATAGAGGAGAACTTAAATGAAACAACGCGGTCATCAACACCAAAGCGAAGAGCGCAATGGGCCGATAATGCGAGACCCTTTCACAGGGGTTCAGATTCGAATCGGAGTCATGGGTTCAGCAGGAGGCGACGTTGACCCGACTGTGCTTGAACACTCCCGGAGGCTTGGGCGCGCCGTTGCCGAGAGCGGATGCTGCCTGCTGACGGGAGCTTGTCCGGGGTTGCCGCACGAAGCGGTGATGGGGGCCAAAGAGGCGGGCGGGCACGTCATCGGCATATCGCCTGCCGTCAGCCTGAGAGAGCACGTTGAAACGTTCGGCTCGCCCTACGAAGAGTACGATGTGCTGATCTTCACGGGTCTCGGTTTGATGGGCCGCGAACTGATCAACATACGCAGCAGCGATATCATAATCGTGGCGGGCGGGCGATCTGGCACTCTGGGCGAGTTCGCCATCGCTTATGAGGAAGGCAAGCTGATAGGCGTTTTGACCGGCACGGGCGGAATCACCATCGCGCTGCCGACGATGGAAACCAGCCTCGGCAAAAACACAGGCTCGGAGGTCATATACGAATCGAACCCCGGGCGACTGATAGATCGCCTGCTGGAGCGATATCTGTCCGGCAGTTACGAATGTCCCTGCTACCCGGACAAGCAAGCCTTATCCGGCATGGACGAAGGAGGTCGCTGATGAATGCTGCAATCCAAGCGTCGAGGCATATCTGTGTGTCAAAGGTCAACGCTCTCAATGGTCATCAGCCTGTGCCTTCGGGCTTGGTTGACACGCCCGCGCGATGAGAACAGCATGGCAGTAGTAAGCCGCATCTTCAAAGGGACGGGCGAAAGCATGGAAATTATAGAGCCTGATCGTGCATCAGCGTACGGTTTTGATATGAAGGAGAAGATATGAAAAATCAGAAAGGAAAGGCGTCGCCTGTTTTGACTCGCATTTCATCGCACGAGAGCGCGAGCGGGCAGGTGACGACAGACCCGGTTTGCGGCATGAAGGTCGATCCTCAATCTGCCGCAGGTTCGCGCGAGCACGCGGGAAAAACATATTATTTTTGCAGCGCGCATTGCCTTGAAAAGTTCCGTCAGGAACCGGCCCGTTTTCTCGAAAAACAGGATGAACCGGCGGCTGATGATGCAACCCCTTCTGATGCGGCATACACCTGCCATAAGCACCCTGAAGTCAAACAACGAGGGCCGGGCGCTTGTCCCAAATGCGGGAGGGCGCTCGAAACTCTTGCCGTTGCCGCGCCCGCGACCAGAGTCGAATACACCTGCCCCATGCATCCTGAGATAGTGCGCTACGAGCCGAGCAGTTGCCCTATCTGCGGCATGGCGCTCGAACCGCACGCGATAACGGCCGAAGAAGAGAATCCCGAACTGATAGATATGACGCGGCGCTTCTGGGCGGGCGCAGTGCTGACCGCGCCGCTGCTCGTCATAGCGATGGGCGATATAATTCCCGGCCGCCCGCTTGAGAGCATAGCCTCGCCCGGCACGCTTTCGTGGGCGGAGTTGGTTCTGGCCTCGCCCGTAGTGCTATGGGGCGGCTGGCCTTTCTTCGTGCGCGCGTGGCAATCGGTCATCAATCGCAGCCTCAATATGTTCACGCTGATAGGGCTTGGCGTCGCGGTGGCCTACGTCTACAGCGTCGTAGCCCGTCTCTTTCCTGAAATCTTTCCCGCGTCATTCCGCAAAGCGGCCGGAGAGGTGCCGGTTTATTTCGAAGCGGCGGCCGTCATCGTCGTGCTCGTGCTGTTGGGCCAGGTGCTCGAACTCAAAGCGCGCAGTCGGACAGGCGCGGCGATCAAGGCTTTGCTCGGCCTTGCGCCTAAAACCGCCCGACGGTTGCGCGATGACGGAAGCGAAGAAGATGTCCTTCTGGATGAAGTAAATCCGGGCGACCGATTGCGCGTGCGTCCGGGAGAGAAGGTGCCCGTAGACGGAGTAGTAGTCGAAGGTGTGAGCGCCGTCGATGAATCGATGGTGACGGGCGAGCCGATACCTGTAGAGAAGCGCGCGGGCGACCGCGTGATAGGCGCGACCATCAATGGCACGCGCGGCTTCGTGATGCGAGCCGAGCGCGTGGGTTCGGAAACGCTGCTGTCTCAAATAGTCCGAATGGTCGCCGAGGCGCAACGCAGCCGCGCGCCCATACAGAAGCTCGCCGATGTCGTATCGGGTTACTTCGTCCCTGCGGTGATCGCTATCTCCATAATCACTTTTCTGGTTTGGGCGCTCGTAGGGCCTGAGCCGAGATTGGCTTATGCGCTCATCAATGCCGTAGCCGTTTTGATAATAGCCTGTCCGTGTGCGCTCGGACTGGCCACTCCTATGTCGATCATGGTGGCTGCGGGCAAGGGCGCAACCGCAGGCGTGCTGTTCAAGAATGCCGAAGCCATAGAGGTTATGCGCAAAGTCGATACGCTCGTCCTCGATAAAACCGGCACGCTTACCGAAGGCAAGCCCAAACTGATTAAAGTGATGGCTGTGGAAGGCGAAGACGAAGACGAGATGTTGCAGCTTGCGGCGAGCCTTGAGCGCGGAAGCGAGCATCCGCTCGCAGCCGCTATCGTTGCCGGCGCGCGAGAACGGGGAATCGATCTGACCGATTCAGAGTCTTTCGAATCGCTCACGGGCAAAGGGGTCAGAGGAAGGGTCGCAGGACGCGAGGTAGGGCTGGGCAATCGAAGATTGTTAGACGATCTCCGAATCGATCCGGGCGACCTGGCCGGACGGGCCGAGGAGTTGCGCGCCGAAGGGCAGACGGTCATGTTCGTAGCGGTTGACGGCGAGGTGAAAGGCTTGCTCGGCGTGGCCGATCCCATCAAAGAGACTTCACGAGAAGCCATAGAGCAACTTCACGAAGAGGGCCTGACCATAGTGATGCTCACCGGCGATAACCGCACGACGGCCGCGGCTGTGGCCGGAAAGCTCAAGCTCGACGAAGTGGTGGCCGAAGTCCTGCCCGATCAGAAAGCCGATGTGGTCAAGCGGTTTCAATCCGAAGGGCATGTGGTTGCGATGGCGGGCGATGGGATCAACGACGCTCCGGCGCTCGCTCAGGCACATGTTGGAATCGCAATGGGGACGGGAACGGATGTGGCTATGGAGAGTGCGGGGGTCACTCTGGTCAAGGGCGACCTGCGCGGCATAGTCCGAGCGCGACGACTCAGCCGCGCGACCATGGGCAACATCAAACAGAACCTCTTTTTCGCATTCGTCTACAATGCCCTGGGAGTGCCTGTTGCTGCCGGAATACTCTATCCGTTTTTCGGCATACTGCTCAGTCCTATGATCGCCGCCGCCGCGATGAGCTTCAGTTCCGTGTCTGTTATAGCCAACGCGCTCAGGCTCAGGCGGGCGCGTCTGGAAGGATGAAGAATGAAGGACTCCTGAACGATGATATGATTCACCGGAGTCATAAGTTCATCGTTCACGTTGCGGCGTTCACCGTTTCTGCCGACATCCTTCAGGGAAGCCTTCCGCCTTCATCATTTTAATGCGCGCAGGGGCTTGACCTTATACCCGACTGCAAGGTTTACAATGATTCTACTGGTGGCGAGATGAATGACGACAGGGCCATGTTTATCGGCAAGCTCGCGGCTGCCGTCGGCGTGAAAGCGCAGACGGTGCGCTACTATGAACGGTTGGGATTGCTGCCCGAACCCATGCGCAACAGGAGCGGCTATCGCCTCTATGGTGAAGGCGCATTGAAACGCATGCGGTTCATCAAGCGAGCGCAGACGCTCGGCTTTTCACTCAATGAGATCAAATCGATATTGGAGCTATCGCGTGATGGCAAACGCCCCTGCTTGAGCGTGCGCGAGATTGCGAAGGCGAAGCTGGCCGAGGCGGATCGAATGCTCGAAGACCTGCTGGCATATCGCCAGGAATTGGCCGAACGCATCGAGCAGTGGGAAGAAATACAGGATGGGCAATCCGATGCGACAGTGTATCAGCTCATCGAAATGTCTAAAGCCGCCAAAGGCTCTTGACTCTATAGTCGAGTAGAAGGTTTAGAATCGATGCAGTGAATAAAAAATTCACTGCAAGAAAAACCGAAACTATAGAGGAGTAACAACTATGTCGAAAAAAAGAACGATTGAAATATTCACCGCAGGTTGTCCGCTTTGTAATGAGACGGTCGCGGCAGTGAAGAACGCTGTCGCAAGCTGCGGCTGCGAAGTCATTGAGCGCAGTGTTTCATCCGAGTCGGCCAAGAACTATGGCGTGAGGGCTGTGCCGACCGTCGTGATCGACGGTCAGATCGCTTTCGAGCGGCGGCCTACTGATGAAGAGATAGCAAGCTTGACATTGACTGTGTGAGCACGCGCCCACCGACAAACACGGACGCAGATGACAACTAGCAGAAAGGAGGCGAAGACTCATGGCATTACAATCTGGTGAACGTTACCGCTGCCCCGATCCGAACTGCGGATGCGAAATCGAGGTCACCAAGAGCGCAAATCCCGGTCAAGGGGGAGACCTCAACCCGCGCTGCTGTTGCGGGAAGGAGATGCAGAAGGTTTAAGCGCGCAGAGAGCGGAGCGGTCTGATCGTAAGACGTTTCCGCTCTCTTTTCTTGGTTGCATGAGTTGTGAGGGTATCTTTGCGGCGATGTATGGGGAATTGGCTGGATGAAAGCTCACGGATATTTCAACCACTAAGGAAAGGCACGAATGGGGAGAAAACGAACGAGGCGCTTGCTCACATTATTTCTGTTCATTAGCGGTGGTGCAATTTCAATCTCAGAACTTCGGGCGCAGACGATTGTAGCGCCGAGCGCCAGGACTTTGTTTAACCGCGCGACCTTGATTCGTTCGACGGTCGAAGTCAAACGCTCGTCTCTTCAAGTTGACGGAAAATCAATAAATGTCACTCAGTACGTGCCATCACTTGCCATCGTCTACGGATTTTATCCGAAATGGACGGTCATAGTGGCTCAACCCTACGCGGCGGTAAACATGACCAGCCGCATGGGAGATGAAATCCGGCGGGAAAACTCAAAAGGAAGACTTTTTTCCTCAAGCGGCCTGGCCGATACGCAACTCTTTGTGCAATACGATGGGCTTTACAACCGCAACAGTCCAGGGGGGCTGACACGGTTGTCAGGGGTCTTTGGCATTCAAGTCCCCACCGGTGCCCGGCAGTTTTCGACCGCTTCGGCCAGCTATACAGGCGGTTTGATCTTCGAAAAGGCGGTGAGGCTGAAGTATGTTTTCACCGGCGACTTTCAGTACACCGTCGCCACTGAAAATGATCGGGGAATGAGCACAGGCGACCGGGCAAAGTTTGACGCCAGCGCGGCGTATTTTGTCATTCCCAGGGATCAGACTCCTCCTGGAGCAAGCTGGCTCCGTAAGGCTTTCGATAAAGCGTTTCGCAACGGAACGTATCTCGTCCTGGAATTAAACGGCGATTGGCAGGCACGCGCCCGTAACCGTAAGGTCGATATTGCCGATACCGGCGGGACTACCGTGAAGATTTCACCCGGCATACAGTATTTTCCCAGCAACAGATTTCTAATCGAGTTTTCCGCTCCTGTTCCGGTAGTCAAGGCGCTGAACGGGGTGCAGCCGGAGCCGGAATCGGCTTTTGTCTTCGGGTTCCGAGTTCTTCTTTAGTTTTTTAGCAGGAGTAAAATTCAACTTATCCGGAGGTTATAAGCGTGAATAGTATGATGAGAAAGCAGGGGTTGTTTCTTTTGTTCGTACTGGTCGGCCTATTTTCTGCCGCGCCGGTTTCGGCACAAGTGGTAAAAGCGACGGTCAAGATTGATGGCATGATATGAGGCCTGTGAGCCGGCGGGGCACAAAAGGCCCTCCAACGCCTGGAAGGCGTTGAACGTGCAGAAGTGAATTTAGTGAAGGGAGAAGCCGAGGTGTTTCCCAAGCAGGGGAAATCCTTCGATCCCGTTTTGATTCCCAAAGCGATCAAAGACGCGGGCTTTACGGCGACCGAGGTCGTTGTGACTGCTGATGGGACTCTGGTCAAAGGAGAGAAATTCCTTGAGTTGGATGTTCCGGGGCTTAACCACTCGTTCGTGCTGGCCGGTGGAGCGCAGGCAGACGCACTCAGAAACCGTGCCGACCTCGTGGGGAAGAAAATCCGTGTGACCGGTAAACTTCATCCCGGTCATACCGATCAGCCGCCGGGCCTGACGGTCGAAGATTTCCAGCCTGCATCCTGAACAGCTTCAGACCCGGCATCTTCCAAACCCGCTGAGTCCGAGCATAAGATCGAGCCGCGAATCCCGGTGGGATCTCACCTGCCCGTCAGGGCTTCTTCCCGTTCTCCATCGGCACGACCGGCAAAAGGACGCGCGATGGGTGCGCCCGATCATGGTGTATGGTGTTTGTAGCCACGCGAGTCTCGTCGTCTGCGCGCAAGGGCTTTCCCGTGTTCGGGTTCGGGTCGAATCGCGGATCGTTGGAACTCGTAACGTGGATGGCTATGCGATGGCCTTTGTTGAAGATTATGCTCGTCGACCAGAGATCAATCGTGAATTTGTAGACCTCGCCTTTCTTCATAAACACTTCTTTATCGAAGCCCTCGCGGAAGCGTGCGCGCACGGCGGAATCAAGCACCAGCCTTTCAGTCCCATCGGGATAAACGTCAACGAGCTTGGCCATGAAATCCGTATCCAGTGCGTCGGATTCGGCCCATAGCTCGACCGTTACGCGGCCTGTGACTTCTACGGGTTCAGTGAGCGCGGCGGTCGTGAACTTCAATATATCTTTTCGCTCGCCCGTGGCGCGCTGATCCATCGGCCCTTTCTTCTCGAAAAGATTGCCGCCTCCGATCGTGGGCACAGGATTCTTGGGATCATATTTGTAGGCGGCGCTGCTCTCTTTGCCATCGGGCATCTTCTGGCTGAGACCGCTATCGGCTATCAGAAAGTAAGAAGTGATCCTTGAAGGCACGGGCCAGACCAGAGAGGTGCGCCACTCGTTGCCGGGGGCTTTCGGGTCGGTCACGTCGCCCATCACGTAGTACTTCACGGGCGGCTCGTCCATTATGCCGTTACCTTTTCCCTTGAGCCAGTATTCGAACCAGCGCATCGCTTCTTCTATCACATTGATCGCGGAATTGGTCGGATACTTCACCTCTTCTATACGTCCGTGACCCCAGGGGCCCATGATGATCTTCTGATTGCCTGCGGCCATTCCTCCGCCCCCTGCTTGCAGGCCGACGAAGCTGTCTACGTTGCCCTGAGAAAAAATGTCATACCAGCCGCCGTAGTTGTAACTCGGCACGCGTATCTTATGCCAGTGTTTGGGCATCTCGTTCGAATCATAAAAGCCGTCATAGACGTTGTGCTTGAAGGTTTCCTTCAGCACATCCTCAGCGTTTTGCCGCTTGAGCCATAGTTCGTTCAGTTCTTTGCGAAAGACGCCGCCTATGAAAGCCGACTGACTGTAGACGCTCGACCGCGCGACCATAACGAAGGTCGCCGCAAGATGAGGCGGATTCTCCATCGAAGCGAGGTTCGCGGTTATCCCCATAGCCGAAGCGCCGAACATACCTACTTTGCCGTTCGACCATCTCTGTTTCGCAATCCATTCAACGGTGTCGTAGCCGTCCTTGTGATCGTCGACAAACGGACGATAAGTGCCTTCGCTCTTGGATCGGCCGCGGCAATCCTGAACCGCGAGGGCGAACCCTTTACCCGTCCATGCCGCGTTTCCGGTAGCCTGCGTCTGTTTCCCGTAAGGAGTGCGCACCAGCACGACCGGAAAGGGTCCATCGCCTGCGGGGAGATAGACGGTGGTCGCAAGCTTCACGCCGTCGCGCATGGCGACCATCTCTTCTATCTGCCGGCCCGACTCGGCGGCGGCGGTTGCTCGGGCAGCCAGTTGAGAAGGCGCGCTTATGAGCGCGCCCATCAGGAAGATGACTATAAGCGAAAGAGTCACTCTGATATATCGCATCGTTGTTTCCTCAAGGTGGATCAAGGCAAAAGTAAAAAGGCAAAAGCGATTCGCCACTTTTTACTTTTTACTTTTGCCTTTTGCCTTCTAAAGTTACTTCTCGCCTTCCTTCGAAGCTATGTCGGGTTTGGCATTGGCGGTCAGGTATTCTATCCAGCCGATCATCATTTCGTCGTAGGTCGGATCGCCCCATCGAACACTCTTCGACGGGTCGGGATTGTATTTATTTTTAGGCGAGTTGTCGAAGTGCGCCGTCACGATCAGCTTCGTGCCCTTTGGAAGCGTCAGGGGCTTCTTCAACTTGTAGACCGTCTGCCAGGAGAAGCTGTAGTTCGGCACCCATATAAGGGTCTCGCGCCGACCATCGGGGAAGACAGCTTCATACTTCATGTCCTTCCCGCGCAGGTGCATGTGCGGCATGTAGGAATATATTTCAACGTCCCGGTCGAGCGTCTGACAGGAAGTGACCTCGTGATTGCCCTCGCCGGGCGGAACACGGAAGAGTATGTTCGAGATGCCGGTCGTCACAACGGTCTTTTCGGGAGGGCTTTTGGCGAATATCAATCCTATGCTCGAACGGTCGGTCTCCGGCTTGCCTGTGGTTTTAGAGTAATGCATCTGAAAGACTATCATGGATCCGGCGGGAATCTTCTTGGCCGTGCCCTCCGGCCAATAGTCCCAGTCCTTGCCGGGAGCGAAGCCTGCGAGAAACGTGCCGCCCCCTCCGCTTCCGCTGCGGCGATTGGCCGACCTTGAATCATCCCCCGTAGCGTTGCAGCCGTCATCGGTTACAGGCGCATCTGCACGGACCCGCCGCAGAGTGCCTTCGGTGATGAAATAGGATTGTCTCTGCGACTGATTGCGGCGGCCGGAAAATAGTTGAGCAAGGGCGCTCTGAGGCGCGACGAAGGCGATGACGTGATGGACGACCTTTTTATTGCCCGGACGAATCTCTGCCGCTCGCACCCATTTGTCTTCTTTGAAATTGGTCGGGATGGTGAAGTACAGATAATCGTCCGACCCTTCTGCCTCGACCGTGTGCTCTTTGGTCATAGAGAGCACGACATCGGGCGTGCCTATGTGCCAGCCATCGGCGTATTCGGGCAGTTTGGGCAGGTCTTTCGGGTCGCCCTCTTTCGCTCCCTGATCGACCCAGGCGACTATTGTGTCGATCTCTTTTTGAGAGAGGCGGCGGTCATTGGCGAAATCGCCGTGTTTCGGGTCCGCGTGCCAGGGCGGCATATCGCGTGTGGCGACCCTCTCTTTTATAGAGCGCGCCCAGGGGCGGGCCTCTTTATACGAGATGAGCGACATCGGCGCGAGGTCGTCAGGCCGATGGCATACGACGCAGTTGCTGTAGAAAATCGGCGCTACGTCTTTGCTGAAGGTGATCTCTGTAGAAGGCCGTAAAGATTTCTTTTCTTCAGTGCCTTCCACTTTGGAATCGGCGCTGCCTGTGCTCAGTGCGAAGCCTAGAAAAGCGAATGCGGCGACGAGAAAAGCCGCAGCGAATTTTTTCGAGACCATTGACGTTATCTCCTTCTATGATTCTCTATCGAGCATGTCAAACCTCTACGCAGGGGAGCGAAAGAAAAGGATGAAGGATGAAGGTCTCTTCACTCCGTATTTCATCCTTCATCCCTCATCCTTCATCCTTTCTGAAAGCCTCTGCCTGCTTTACGCGCGCCACACCCATCCGAATTCGGTATTCGAGGGCTGCGGGTTCTGCTGATACTCCTCTTTCAGTCCGGCGATTTTGTCGTTATGGATGGCCTTGCGCTTGGCATTTACATCGACACGGTAGAGCCGCGCAGCATTCAGCCCGAAGACCTTCTTTTTGATTTCGGGCGTGAGCTTCTTATAGCCGTACTTTTCGGCAATCTCATCGCTGATCTGGAAGCGACGGAATCGGTCGATCTGCCTTTGAGGGCTGCCGCCCCATATCGAGTCCGTGCCCCAAATTATCTGGTCTTCGCCTCCGGGGAGAGCGAGCATCTGACCGAGCATGTGCATCGCAACTTCGGGCCGCCCGCTCGAAGTTCCATTCCAGGTCGAGCCAAGCTCGAAGTAGACGTTCTTCAAGTTGTTGCGCTTGACTATGTCTATCAACTCCGAAACCCAGGGGATGTACTGCGGGTTATTGGCCGCGCCCTCGCGGCGGCGGGCCGTGGGATGCCACGCCGAGTGATATATGATGAAGTTGAAATCGGGAAAATCCTTCGCCGCTTTTTCAACATCGCGCGGGTGGCAGTGCTCTTCGTTGAACAGCCCCAGCGGAAGCCCTTTGTGTATGCAGAGGTTTCGCACGCCGAGTTTGCGCGACTTCTCCCAGAAGGGATAGGTCTTCTTTTCATCGTCGAGCCACCAGGCGGCGTTGTTGATCTCGGACCCCGGATAGAGCTTCCACGAATTGATCTTGAGCTTCTTGACCTGTCGCTCCATCTCTTCGAACTCGGCCGCGCCGAAGTTGGGCCTGAGCAACCCGTGCGAGAGCATGCGTTCGGATTTCGCCCAGCCGTTTATGTCGTTGCGCGTCTTGACCATCTTGTCGGGCGGCAGGATGTTCTCTTTCCATTCCGCCGTCGGCACGCCGCTGATTATGGCCATAACGGTGTCCGAGTCGAAGAACAATTCCTTGACATAGTGCGTCTGAGTGAGCGCGGCGAGCGCTTCGTTCGTGGTCTTCTCTCCGGAGCGGAAGCGGCGCAGGAAGGCTGCCGCCTCGCGTCCGGCCTCGGTGGTCTCGAACCAGTCGGATTCGACATCGATGTGGTGAGTCTGATTGTCGAATATGAATTCGTCCTTGGGCCATCGCTCGTCGAAAGCCGACGGGTCGAGCGCCTCTATGGGATCGACCTCATAAGTTTTGCCGAAGACCTCGTTGAAGCAGAGCATGGCCGCAGCCATTCCGGCAGAGGTTTGCAGGAAGCGGCGGCGCGTCAGTCCCAGAAGCTTCGCATTGCGGTCGGCTAAGATCCGCAATCTCTCTTCGACTTCGCGTTCCTTCGCCGATTGCGGCGGGGGGATGAATTCTTCGTTCGATGAAATGCAATTGGGTATGGGCGATTGAATGTCGGACTTATCGTCCAGATAACACTTTCGAATCCACATGATGCGCTCCTTTCAAGAAATGGGCGTTCAGCCGTCAGCCCCCGGCAAATTTGCAGGACGCGGATTGCAGGTCTCGGAGGGCGCTCTCTGAAGTCTGCAATCTTTCTTCATCAGATTGCCGGCCACTGGTATTCAGTACCCCGACCGTGAGGGAGGGGAACCTTTAAAACCGATAGGCCGAGTCTACTATCAATCGGACTCTAATTCAACCTCGGCTGTGAGGATTTCAGTACCCCGACCGTGAGGGAGAGGAACCTGGGAACCTGTTACCGCAAGGGGTGAGACTCTGTCGGGATGTGCTCCATACAGGCGATCAAGCTCTGGAGGGATTCGGAAAAGACAGCGCCTTCTTCGACTGAAAGGCTCAACTTCCTGAGTTCGTATTCGATCAGACGGCGATTGTCGCTTATGAGAGAATCCGAGACGCCGAGGAGTTCGGCTATCTCTATCTGAGAGGGAGCCTTCGGGTCGTAGTAACAGTGCCAGAGCGTCGAAAGCAATCGACTGTATCGCCGTTCGTTGTTGTTGACGGCGCAGCGAAGCGAAACCAAGAACTCGTCGGCGAGACGTGCGGCCCGCTCGTTCTTCTCTTCTCGCAGCAGGGCGTCTTCGGGCGTCTCGCGCGTATCAATTGCGTCGCGCTGCACGTACATGCCGTCGCTTCCTGTTCGCAGCTTTTCATCGAGCGAAGCGATGTTGTAATCCTGCAAGGGAATCTTCGACAGCACGAGATGGCGCATCGTTCGCACGTCGGCGGGCGAATCTATGGCATCGAAGACCTCGACTATCAACTCTTCGAGCTCGGGGTTCGAGAGTATCAATTGAGTGTTGCCTGAGCGCCCGACGAGCCGCGTATCGCGTTTTCTCATAGGGACGTTTTTGATGAGGTCTGCGAAATGGCCCGAATCGCCCGCCGCCTTCGAGCGGGGCCACTCGCTGAGACAGAAGACCTGATTCACCATGCGTCGACGTCGCGGCTCTCCGTTGCCGTTTTGCAAATCGTCTTCTATATCTTCTATATCGTCGTCATCGCAAGGCCGGACTTCGACGGGCTTCGCTTTTTTGGAAGGGCGTCCGCGTCGCCGCGCGGGTTTATCTTCGACGGATTCATCATCGCCGAAACGCCGGAAGCGAGGGCTTGATTTCAGGAGCGAACTTACACGGCGGGCCATGCGGAAGGATTCGGGATACTGTTTGCGAAGTCGCGCGCCCACGAGGTTGGGCACCTCTATGCGGGCGATCTCGTTCTCTATGTCATTGCTCGTATAGCGATTGTCCGCATAATGATCGAATCGCTGTTTCTGAAATAGTTCCAGGAACAACTCCTGTGTGAGGTCGGCGTTTATCTCCATCTGAGAAGTGACGGCCGCTCCATCGGTTGCGAAGTGAAGGGGTCGCACTGCCGGATGGCGCGAAACCATCTGGAACAATCCGTTCCATAAGCCTTCCACATCTCCTTCGTTGAGCAGACCGGCCCAGTCTATCTCGGTCATCGATGAGTCTCCCACTTTAGCGCGCGAGCACGCCCATGCTCGCGCCTGATGTCTCGAAAGCGCCTGCGCGATCTGGCGTCGCGCTCTACCCTCCCATCGGAAACGCCTGTGAGCAAATTTGCGCGGCATGGTCTCATGATCGGCTGAACGAGCTTCAGGGAGAACCGGCAAGCAAGGATGCTCACTAACTTATGGAGGCAAAAAGCGAACCGAGGAACTGTGTGCAATTGCGCGCCTCGATGTCTGTAGTAGTACCAAACCGGCAGTGTGATGTCAAGAATCTTCAAGAAGGAGTCGCAGGGCCATGGATCGCCTCGGGCCGTCAGGCTACAATATGGAAACGCCTTTCGAGACCATAACAGATCATCTTGCAGCGTCGCCCCGCCAGCCTCTTTGACGAAAGATCGGGCTTCAGGAGATGAGGGCCAATGTATGCCTGGTTTCTTCGACCACAGATTACACAGATTTCACGGATAAACAGTCTGTGCTTGTAGAAGGCCCTGCCTTCCACTGTGCTATCTGTGGTTGGTCCGATTACTGCTCTTATACCAGCATGCGCGCGGGCTTTTCATCAGCCATGAAATATTTACACGGGTTGAAACGGCTAACCTCCGAATGCGCTCCTGGACGGGGTGCGCTCGGCAACGATTATATAGTTGCGCAAGCCCCCGGCCAGTTCGGTCAGGTCTTTCGAATAAGTCGCCCGCACCGCGCGGTGTTCCTTTATGAGGTCGCTTATGTCGCGCGCCGATGCAAGACCCGCTTCCTGATATTCGATGGCCCAGGCTCCTATGTGAGCGGCTTCGCGCAACAGGCGGTCTAACATAGCGAGATAAGAATGCTTCGACTGAGGCACGGCGGCAATATCCAACTGATATCGATCAGGTTCGTCTACTCCCTTCACCCAGCAATCACGCCACTCGTGCCTTGCTTCGGAACCCGCAAGTTCCGCGTGCGCCGAAGGCAGATTGATGTAGAGGAGGTCGGCGCGGGTTTGCCGGACGAACTCTTCGGCCGGAAGGTTGTAACTGCGGTTGTGCGGATGTCCGGGCGGGCCGCCGAAAGCGCGACCTGCCAGCCGCCAGAACACGGTCGTCAGCGGACGTTTCAGGTCACGGGTATTCTCATCGAACGAGAGCGCGTAATCGCCCGTCTGCATTCCGAGAACGAGGGCCTGCGCCCGCAGGGTCTCATCTTCCATCAATGCGATATTGCGGCGGAGATTGTCGAGCCACCAGGCGTCTGTCTCGCCGAACCATCTTCGCAATCGCTCGTTTGCGAGGCGAATGCCGGGGACGTAAACATCTTCGAGCAACTCTGAAACATGGTCTTCGTCAAGCCAGGTCTTGGATTCGATCATGGCGCGCGCGACGGCTGCGGCCCAGGGGCGAGGGTCGTTCGATAAAATGAGCTTGCCCCATGCCTTCATATACCAGTCCATCCGCGCCCATCCGCTGAAAGCTACGGCTATGGAGCGAAACTCGACCTGGCGCAGAACGCTGACCTCGAATCCGAGCAGAGACTTTCTGTTATATCGGCTCCTGCTCCACCCGTTCCATATCTCGGTTTCGGCTTCGACTTTATTTTTCGCCCTTGCCCGCGCAAGCAATTGCTCGATAGGCGGCAGCACAGGCTGTGGCGGGGGCGAAGAGACTGCCTGTGGAGTGGGGCGATTCTGAGAGTCAGTCACATCAGTATCGCCCGTCTCTTCGCCGTGAGGTTCGGGCGAAGGCTCTTCGCTACTTATTCGCTCAGGCGTCTCCGTGTCGGCTTGCGCTTCAAAAGGAAGACTTTTTTCATCAGGTTCTTCGCGCGCAATGGCCGGAGTCTCGTCCCCTTGCTGCCGGATGAATCGTTCGAGTTGTTCTTCCACTTTGACGAGTTCGCTACTATCGGCAACCGGCCATTGAGTTTGATCCTCAGCGGGCTGTTCGCCAGGTTCGGCCGCTCGATCCCGGTTCGGTTCGATCTCCTGATCTCTGGTCTGCTCAAATTCCGCGTACTGCTCAGGGGGCGCAGGCGATTCGGATTCGAACAAAGGTTCGGGGTGCGGCGATAGGCTCCCGTGTTCCGCAAAAGGAAGACTCTTTTCATCAGAAGGAAGACTCTTTTCATCAGAAGGAAGACTCTTTTCATCAGAAGGAAGACTCTTTTCATCAGAAGGAAAACTCTTTTCATCAGGCGGCGAGGCGGCGGGCGGCGGCTGTGTGAGAGCGGGCGCGCGGGTCTCTTCTCCGGTCTCGGTCGCCTGCGCCTGCAATTCGTCGATCAATGCGAGCAAGGCTCCGACCACGAACGGATCGCATTCGATACCGGCAGAAGACCTGAGCGCCTCAAGGCTCTCATCCGATGAGAGCGCGGCGCGATAGGGTCGGTCAGATATGAGCGCGCTGTAGAGTTCGACCGCGCGCAGTATTCGCGCGCCTATGGGGATGTCTTCGAAGGCGAGCATATCGGGATAGCCTGAGCCGTTCCACCACTCGTGGTGCCAGCGCACGAGCAATTGCGCCTGGCGCGAGGCTTCGCGTTTGGCCATCTGCTGCTCGCCAATTATCGAGTGCCGCCAGAGGTCGAGGCGCTCTTCGAAACCGAGAGGGCCGGGCGAAGCGTTATAGGCGGGCATCATCACATACAGCCCTATGTCGAGCAGCAAGGCCGCCTCGGCGATGGCATGCACATCCGATTGCGCAAGGCCGAACCTGCGGGCCAGTCGCGCCGCCAGTTCGGCCGTCAGGCGCGAGTGCGGTCGATTATACTTTTTGTAGCTGTCTATGCGGTCGGCGAGCTTTGTGATTATTTCTTCGCGGGTCTT
>JAKEHD010000061.1 GCA_022615215.1 Blastocatellia bacterium | reverse complement strand
TTAGGGCATGTCGCATAATTCAAGAAACGGCCCATAACTTGTAGATGGTCAAACAGCCACACACAATATCTGGGCAGAAAATCCATTTGTGCGACACGCTCTACTTAACCTGCCATACTCTAACTGTCCCATCTGTACTCCCGCTTGCTAATAGCTTGCCATCCGGCGAGAAGGCAACCGAAGTTACCATACTAGCGTGACCTTTAAGGGTTTGCTGAAGCTCTCCTGTTTGAACATTCCACAAGCGAACTGTTACATCGGCACTCCCGCTCGCTACCTTTGTGCCATCGGGCGAGAAAGCGACTGAAACTATTGTCTTCTCGTGTCCCTGCAATTTCTTCACCGGCTTACCCGTTTTAGTATCCCAAAGCAGTATCAGGTTGTCGCTTGCCCCGCTTACCACCATATTTCCGTCGGGCGCGAACGCAACCGAAGTCCAAGATGGAGTAGTCGGAGGAAGGCTCAGTCTGGCTCTATCGTGTCCGCTCAAGGTGTACCTTAATTTGCCTCCATCTACATCCCAGATGGCAGCTTCACTGATAACAGAGATACTCCCGCTCATTCCTCCAGTTCCAAACGAAATGTCTGAACCGGCAGCATCAAGAATCCATTGACCACTGACAACTGTGCGAGAGTCTGGTGAGAAAGCGACAGACCTCACAATGCTTGTACTCCCAAGTTTCTGCATCCACAGTACGCTACCTGTCTCCACGTTCCATAGCTTGACAGAGCCGTCGGAACTTCCGCTCACAAGCATCTTGCCATCCTTTGATAAAGCAATCGCATCGTCTTCGTGTCCGGTCAAGGTTTTGATAGAAACCCCTGACTGTATTTGCCAAAGCCCGATCGTTTTATCACTACTGCTGCTTGCTAAAATTTTTCCGTCTGCCGAAAAAGATACTGAACCAACTGTTCCCGTATGACCGCTCAAAGTGCGAATTAATTTTCCAGTGGCGGCATCCCAAAGTTTTACATTCTTGTCATCGCCGCCGCTGGCAATCGTTTTGCCATCCGGTGAGAAAGCAACTGAAAACACTTTGGCCAGATGGTCAATTTGTAGTGCAAGGTTTGGATCGCCTTTTGGTGGAGTGGCACCAGCTTTCTTTAGCAGCGCAATAACTTCAGCATGGCCTTCTTTGGTCGCGATGCCCAGGGCAGTTTCGCCAACCTTACTTTCCGTATTCACATCAGCGCCCTTTGCCAAGAGCGCATTTACCATCTCAATATCATTCTTACCGGCAGCCATCATCAACGGTGTGAGACCTGCATCCGTCTTCAGGTTGGGATTAGCACCTCTTTCCAAAAGTAGTTTGACGACCGCGGTGAAGCCTTTCCCAGTTGCAATCATCAGCGGCGTAATTCCTTCAGCATGCTTGAAGTTGACATCAGCTCCTTTGTCCACCACTGCTTTTACGGCATATACGTCGCCTTTGAACACAGCATCCAGCAAGTCCTTTTGAAGCTGCGCTTGATTCTCTAGTGAGGCAGACGCGCCAGACCCGGCATCCTTTAGCAATTGCACTATAGCGGGATTGCCTGCACGCTCCGCAGCCATCAATGCTGTGATGCCTTGAAACTTTGCATTCAGATCAGCACCTTTGGCGAGCAACACTTTGACAACTTCGACGTGGCCTTTAGCCGCCGCATATATTAAGGCTGTCGCGCCGTCGTTAGCACGCGCATTGACATCAGCACCTTTCGCCAGCAGGACTCCAACAATCGAAGAATGGCCATTAGACGCAGCTAGAATCATGGCTGTCAAACCCTTATGTTCTTTTGCATCCACTCTAGCCCCCTTCGCCAATAGAGCTTCGACGATTTGGAGGAAACCTTGTTGTGCTGCAATCACCAAAGCAGTGTTCTGATTATTGTCACTTAGATTTACATCTGCGCTTTTGTCCAACAATGCCTTGACAATTTCAGAATAGCCTTTTAGTGCCACAAACATTAATGCTGTGCGTCCAGCATATTCCTTGGCATTGACATCTGCGCCTGTGTCTAGCAAAAAGCTTGCGGTTTCGGTATGCCCCGTTGCCGCCGCGCAAATCAAAGGCGTTAGGCTTTCAACATTGTCTCGCGCATTGATGTTGGCACCCTTGGCTAACAAGGCTTTAACTGTTGCAGTGTCTCCTTCCTTGGCAGCCTTTATCAAATCTGAATTTAAATCCTGTGCAACTCCTAGAGTTGCACACAAAAAAACAACGAAACACGCGCACAACATTCTTCTTAACATGATATTCTCCTTTACGAGGTCTAAAGCCTCACGAAATAGATGCAGCCTAGAACCTATCTACTCCGATTACCTCTGAGACTAACCGAAGTCCGTTACCGAAGATTGATTCATCATGCCGTTTCCTTTCAAACAGGTGAGAGGTTACAGTGAATGCGAGGGAAGCGAATTCCATCACCAATTCCATAATTGACAAGATGTTTCGATCACAGGCGAAGCGCCTAACCAAGGCAAATGTCATGCCAGGAAATACCTTTATCTCGCGCAAAGGGCTATCTTTTTTTATTCAAGGCAATTAGCCTGCGCCGGGCTGAATCGGAAAGTAAGCGGGTGTAAATGAGCGATTACACGGACTTGACGGTTCGAAGATTCATTAAACCCTTATGTCACAACGAATCGTCAGGATTGAATGCCACGGTTAGGGCGCGCGGCTACGGGCGGGCCAGTGTAGTCACATCGACTACACCTGCTTCAGGCAGCAACCTCATTGTGTTTTCAGGGTTGTGATTGGCCGTCTGCCTGCTTTGATCTCTTCAGCCAGTTGTAGAGCGTGACGCGATGCATTCCCAAACGGGCCGCCGCCAGGGTCAGGTTGCCGTCGGCTTCTTCAACAGCTTTCAATACGAGTTGATAAGTCTGCTCGTCCAGCACGCGCTGCACCTCCTCTTTGCGGCGGCGCAAGTCTTCAAGGTCGACAGGCGGCGTGTGCAAGACCCTGTAAAGCGGATCCTTCTCCAGGCTGAACCGCTCCGATGTCTCTTGCCGCACCTCGTCAGGCAAATCGCCTGCCCTTATAGAGTCGTCCGAGGCAAGAACTACGAGGCGGTGTATCAGGTTTTCAAGCTCACGCACGTTGCCGGGGTAATCATAATGGCTCAGATGCTCGCGCGCTTCTTGCTCCAAGAAAACCCGTTTGCCGTAGACGGCGGAAAACTTATCGAGGAAATGCTCGATCAAAAGCTGGATGTCGCCTCTCCTTTCGCGCAATGCCGGAATGCGAATGGGAATGACGTTGAGGCGGTAATAGAGGGCTTCTTGAAACTTCCCTTCCTGAATGATCGCCTTCAGATTTTTGCTCGTGGCCGCAACTATCCGCACGTCGACTCGAACCATCTCTGTGCTGCTCAGCCTGTAAAACTCCTGCGATTGTAAGAAGCGGAGCAACTTCGATTGAAGCGGGCCGACCATTTCGTTTATCTCGTCGAGAAACAGCGTCCCCCCATCGCATCGCTCGATGTGCCCTATGTACCGCCCCACTGCTCCCGTAAAAGCGCCCTTCTCGTAGCCGAACAATTCTGACTCAAGCAAATGTTCAGGAATGGCCGCGCAATTGAGGGCCACGAAAGGCCGGTCTCTGCGCGAACTCTGAAAGTGTAGCGCGCGGGCCACGAGTTCTTTTCCTGTTCCGGTCTCGCCTTCTATCAGTACAGCGGCGGGCGAATCGGCTATACGGCCCACCACATCGAGTAGCGCAAGTATGTTCGGATCACGGCCTATGATCTCTTTGGATGCCTTGCTCTCATCGAGGAAAATCCTTGCGTCCGGCTCGAATGCGACAGGAAGCAGCCGCGCATTGTCGAGATAGAAGACGGCGAATCGCGCCACATCCTCCACAAGGCACAAGTCTCGCTCATCAAAAGCGCTCACAAGCTTGTTATTCTCCAGGTAGAGAGCGCCGACGACGCGGCCATTCTGAATCATCGGAGCAGCCAGTACGGACTTGAGGGCCAATTGTATCACGCTCACTTCTTTTGAAAACTTCGCATCGCCGGAAGCGTCTTCGAGCAGAAGCGGTTTGCCGCCTTCAAAGACATTCTTGAGCAGGCTGCGGCTGAAGCCGTACTCTTCGACCGATAGATTTCGGGTCATGTAATTGCGGGCAACATGTATGGAAGCTTCGGTTGATTCGGGAAAATAGAAGAGAATGAAACCCCGCTCGGCCTCTATGACTTCGATAAGGCGGTCGAGCAATGATTCGCAAACGGCCTGAACTGTCGGCGGCTGGACTTTGACGAGCGAAGCAAAGACTGTAGCCGCGCGGCTGTCGGCCAGAGAATCGCCCGACTCTTCCGCCTCGCTTGCGATCTTCTCAAGAAAATCATCACAGGCCATCTTCGTCAACAGGTCGAGCCTGTCCTGAAGCTTCTTCAACACGCCTGTGAGGTGCAGCGCCCGCTGACTCTCCGTGCCCTGCGGCGAGCGTATGGCTTCGATGAGCGATGAAATCATGTCCCGGCAGGCTAGCCCCTCCTGCTCAAGCAACGACGCCAAAGCGCCGGAGAGGGCTTTGATTCGGTCTGGTCTGGTTTTCATCAGGCTACTCTGATAGCCGCTATCGCCCGAGCGAAGTCAATCGCCACTTCTGCGGGGGGCAAGGATGGAATGCGCCCGTGTTTGCCATGAAAAGGCTCGATCAATAAATCGATCTGACGGGCTGTCTGGCGATCGACGTAGCTCTCGTGACAGACCGGACAAACGGCCGCGGGGATATTGCTTATAGTCACTCTCACTGGTGAACCGCGCCGCTCGAAGGTCTGTGTCGTATATCCAGGTTCGGGTGTGCCTGGACATTTGCCGCTGCATCGTATTCTCATCCTTTTTTCTTCCGTTTCTTTTTCCTTCGGTCTCTTTTTCTGGTTTTCCAATCAGCCTCCCATCGGTCGCGGCCTGGTATGTAGGCTGTTACTATCGTGGCTACCGGATCGCCTGCAACATATTCTAACACGATATGGAACGGGATATTATAATCTGCTACAAAGCCCAGCAATAATATACGCTCTCCATAATCCTCCACCACCTCACCGGCCATCGCCGCTTGGGTTAAATCTTCTTCGGTCAATACATCTTTCCTGGCTTCGACCAATGCATGGGGCAGTGAAAACTCAAGCTCGATTTCCTCTTCTCTGAGAAGCTCTCGAACATATTGGATCTTCATACATTATCCGTCCTGATCCGCTTCATCATTCGCCCGCATTCACCCGCGAAGGCCGCCAAACAAACCAGAACCGCCCTAATCTTTCATCGCTCTTCGCGCGGTTCGCGGATATTTTTCAGTCCAGCCTGTAGCCCCAAAGCGCGCGGTGGCGCGTGTAGAGGCGAACCGAGCGGTCGTGCTCGCCCGATAGGATTTGCTTTCCGTCAGGCGAGAAGGCGACTGCAAGCACTGGCGCGGTGTGCGTGCCGATATTCATAATGAGGCTGCGGCTCCCGACATCCCATAGCGCGATTGTCTGGTCATCGCCTGCCGAAACTACCCGGCGGCCATCGGGCGAAAAAGCCACCGATTTGATCCGTGCCGTGTGGCTGCCAAGCACAGCCACCTCTTTGAGCGGCTGCACAGACCACAGGCGCACCACCCCTTCATCTTCGCCGGTCACAAGCCACCTCCCGTCGTTAGAGAAGCTGACGGCGATGAGGGAGGTAGGGCTTATATCTGCATAGTCAATCACTTTCCAGGTCGCCGTGTCCCACAAAACGAGATAGCCATCACGTGTCACAATAGCCAGCCATCTCCCATCAGCGGAAAAAGTCATGCCGTAGGAATCGGTAAGACTTTTGAGCGATAAGACGGGATCGTTTACAGTATAGAAACTGATTACCTGGAGGCCCGTCGCGTGTTCATAAACGCCCTTCGTAGTCGCGATCCAGCGGCCATCAGGCGAGATGGCCAAACAATGGCTAAGTCTCATATCCTGGTGTGTGAACTGCAACTGTGGCTGGCGCTCGGCCAGGTTCCACACGATCACCAGCCCATCTCGGTCAACAGACACAAGCCGTCTCCCATCGGGTGTAAAGCCCGCGCCTACGACCCGCGTGGGATGTCCCATAAGCACTGTTTCCTTGCGCTCGCTCTCGGCATCCCAGACAATGATCGAACGATCTTCGCCCGCCGAAGCGACACGCTTTCCGTCACGCGACCAGGCCACCGTCCGCACCGAATCTGAGTGCTCGTTGAGTCCGACCACGCGCCGCCGCTCGGCTACGTCCCACACCTGAATCGTGCCATCGCCGTGCGTCGAGACCAGCCACCGCCCGTCGGGTGAAAAGACCACGCTCCAGACGATGGAAGGATAGTCGAGGGGCGCGATCTTCTGCCGTGTGATCGCATCCCATAAAATGACCACTTCGGCTCCGGTAGCTACCAACCTGCCATCGGGCGAGAAGGCGACCGAGTTGATCCAATCCGTGTGATCGTTGAATGTGGCCAGCCGCTCTCTCCTCGCGAAATCCCAGACCATAACCTTTGCGTCTTCGCCGACTGAAACCAGCAGCCGGCCATCAGGAGAAAATGCAGCCTTCCGCACTGCCGCCCTGTGCCCGTCGCTCAAACGGACCTCTTCCCATTCTTCGCTCACCGATAGCCAGGCCGCCGCGAGAGTCGCCGCGATCATAAACAACACCAGCAGCCCGCCCGCCTGCACAACTCCGCGCCGCAGGCTCTTGCCGAACAACTCGCGCGCCTGCGAGGCCGTGGCCGCGTCCGAATACCGCTTGATGAACCAGAGCTTGTTTGCAGGTATGCGCGCGCGTTTGTCGACCGAGTAATTCGACAGGTACTGACGGAGCAAGCGATTGGCCCGCTGCGTCGCATCCATCACGCGGCCTGTGATCTGATTTATCCTGTCGATCAGGTATTCGTGCATGAGTTCGTATCGCCAGGGTTCTTCGTCCTGTATCTCACGAACGAGCCGCGCCTGCGCGAACAACTCCAATATGCGTTCGACTGTTTCACTGCTGCACTGCGTTCGCCTGACGATCTCGGCAAGCGTGAGCGTGAGCCGGGTGTTTTCATCCGAAATCAGGCTGCGCAGCACGAGGGCCGATGAGTCGCGCTCGCCTGTCGCTTCGATCACCTCTTCGAGATAGCTGTGCACCAGTTGCTCTTTTCCGCCCGCCTGCCGGTACTCCTGCGCCGTGTAGATTCGTTTGCTCTGCAATTGCTCGCCGACGATTTGAAGCTCGGAGGGAAGGACCTCGCCGCCCGTCACCAGATCGCGGGCCACTTGCCTGCTCAGCCCCGCCTCCAGAGGCAGGCGTGCCTGCCGCGCAGAACGTTCGATAATCTCTTCGGCCCGCTCGCGGTCGAGGTTGCGCAGGTGAAAGCGTTTGGCCATCATGAGAGGCTCTACTACAAGGCCGTCGAACTCCGCGCCGATCAGATAGAGAAAATCCGAACGCATGGAAAAAAGAAACTTCACTCTGAGATCGCTCGATTGATTGCATGCGGCGACGAGCGAGACGAAGGGCGCGCGTGACTCTTTCGTTCTGAAATTGACGAAGAACTCTTCGAACTGGTCGCAGATGATGACAAGCCCCGCGCCCGCTTTTTCGCTGGCCCGCCGCAGAAAGTCAAGCGCAGGCTCATGCTCTTGAGCCGCCAGCCCTGTATGCTTGCGGCACTGCTCCAGAATCACAGCCAGAGGGTCTCTGTGCGAGCGGCAATAAAGCGCCGTGTGGCCTTTTTCCAGCAGATTGGGAATCAGCCCCGCCCTTATGAGCGAGGTCTTGCCGCAGCCGGATTCGCCGTAGAGCACGCCGAAGCGAAACTCGTCGTGCGCGACCATATCAAACAGCGCAGAGGTCTCCGTCTCGCGCCCGTAAAAGCGGTCGCGGTCCTGCTCCTGAAATGGAAGCAGTCCGCGAAAGGCTGATGAGGCGGCCCTCGAAAAGCTGCGCCGCAGTCTGCCCGATTGCGACAGGAGGGCGATATAACCGATAAAACTTACGGCTGCGATTACAAACAACCCCAAATCCCTGGCTCGCCCGCTCCCTTGCGGCTGAAGAATGAGCAGGTCAAATCCCGCAGCTACAAGCGCCAGCGCTCCGGCCGCCATAAGCCATCTGCGGTGGCGAAACAACCAGAGGGCCGCAGGGCCAAGCGGCGAAGGTTTGAGACTATAGGAGGGGCGCTCCGTTTCTACCTCCCGGCGAGACGTTTCTCCGGCCGGCACTTCGAAGGCGGTTGCGGCGTCGAGATCGCTTTTCAATTGCTCAAGCTCGGAGAGAATTTCGGACGCGGAGTCGTAGCGGCGGTCTGGATTTTTCTCAAGGCATCGCCTGACGATGCTTTCCAGTTCGAGCGGGACTCCATCGCGCAGAGTCCCAAGCGGCGGCGGTTCGGATTCAAGCATCGCGCGAAGCAAATCCCTGCGGCCCTCTCCTTCAAAAGGCAGACGGCCCGATACCATCTCGTAGAGCACGATGCCGAATGAAAAAATATCTGTTCGCGCATCGAGAGGTTCGCCGCGCGCCTGTTCGGGCGACAGGTATCCCGGAGTGCCCGCAACCCCGTCCGGCTCGGCCATATTCGATGTATCTTTTGCAACGCCTGTGGAAGCCGCTGTTTCGCCGGTCTGATGCGGCGCTCCTGCGTCCGGGCGACGCATAAGCCTGGAGAGTCCGAAATCGAGCACCTTAACATCGCCTTCAGGGGTGAGCATTATATTCGAGCTTTTGATGTCGCAATGAAGAAGACCCCGCGCGTGAGCGGCCTTGAGAGCTTCAGCAATTTGTAAGGCAATGGCGACTGCCTCGCTTATCTCGAATGCGGTCTCTTTGATTCTGTCCTTCAGGGTTTGCCCCTCGACATATTCCATAACGATACAGCACAGGCTCTCTTCTTGTCTTAACTCGTAAATGGTCGCTATGCGGGGATGGTTGAGAGAGGCAGCCGCCGAAGCTTCGATTGCAAGGTGCTCGTCAGCCTGTTTGTCGACGATCATGTCTTGCGGGAGAAATTTCAGGGCCACACGGCGGCGCAGCTTCGGATCATGCGCCAGGTAGACCTCGCCCATCCCGCCAGACCCCAGTCGAGCGAGTATCTCGTAAGGACCCAACGTGCCGGATTCGACTGACATAAGTGTGCGAGGCCGCCTTGTCGTGAGAAGTAGGCCAGTTTACTAGAGCAGAGATGGCGAGTCAAATGCCGGGTCAAAGCATTTCAGATTGCTATTGAGGCGCAAGGAAAAATATTTAGAAACGTGCATGTCTTCGGGTCTGAGGCGGCTGGATAAGAAGTGACGCCTCGATTGTCCGATGAGTTTTATATTGCGGTTGCGAAAACCCTCCGAGGTCGGCTACTCTGGCCTATCCTGGACTCTGAGGAAAAAGGCGATGGCGAAGATCACTGTAGGCATACTCGGACTCGGCACGGTCGGCACGGGGGTGATAAAGCTTCTGGCGGACGACCCGCGATTCCGCGTCAAGTGGGTCGCGGTGCGGGATCTGTCGAAGCCGCGCGCGGTCGATCTCTCTTCGATACGTGTTACCGATCAGCCTTTCGAGATTGTGGAAGACCCCGAAGTGGAAATAGTCATAGAGGTGGCGGGAGGCACGAGCCCTATTTATGAATTGACAAGGCGCGCCATAGAAGAAGGCAAGCACATAGTCACGGCCAACAAAGAAGTCATCGCCCGGCACGGCTCTGAGATATTCGAGATGGCCAATCGCCATAACGTCACGGTCCTTTTCGAAGCGGCGGTCGGCGGCGGCATCCCTCTGATCTCGACCATACAGCGCGGGCTTCAGGCCAATCAGTTATCCTCGGTCGCGGGCATTTTGAACGGAACGACCAACTATATACTCACGGCGATGCAAGAGCGCGGGCAGAGCTTCGAAGAAGCTCTCACCCAAGCGCAGCGTCTCGGATTTGCCGAAGCCGACCCGGCCAATGATGTTGAAGGCTACGATGTCGCATACAAGATCACAATCCTCGCGTCGCTCGCATTCGGACGATTCGTCGACGCGGATTCCGTATACCGTCAGGGGATCACACGGATCATTGATACAGACATACAGACGGCGCGCGAGTTCGGATACCGAATCAAGATGATAGGGCTTGCGCGTCGCGGCGAAGGGTGCCTCGACGTTCGTGCGCACCCGATGCTCGTGCCCGTTCATCACCTGCTCGGCTCGGTCGAGGGCGCCAACAACGCCATCTTCATAAGCGGGAGCGCGGTGGGCGAGGTGATGCTCGTGGGACCGGGCGCGGGCGAGATGCCTACGGCGAGCGCAGTGGTCGGAGACCTCATCAATCTGGCGAGCGCGCTAAGGTTGCCGGACTTCGCTCCCTATTTTCAACCGATCATAGATTCGCGCCAGTCGCCCCTTTGCCCCATCGAGGATGCCGAAAGCGCGTTTTATATAAGGCTCGAAACCGCCGACACTCCGGGCGTCATAGGCAACATAGGCCATGCATTCGGCGGCCATAACGTGAGCCTTCACAGCCTCGTTCAGCGCGGGGTCACGCAGGAAGGCGCGGCGACCGTGATCCTGTTGACCCACCGGGGGCGCGAACGAAACCTTGCGGGCGCGCTCCGCGAAATCGAAGCCCAGGCGACCACCAAACAGATAGGCGTCGCACTCAGGGTGTTTGAGTAGCCTGTCCGTAGTCCGTTGCGCTTCTGCCAGGGCCTTGATTTGAAGGAACAACGGACAACTGACAAAGGACGGGAGCGTACATAGGAGCGGCTACGCGATTACGCGACCACGCTCCGCTGCCGGACGATTTACATCTATGAGCCTGATAGTTCAAAAATTCGGCGGCACGTCGGTAAAATCCATCGCTCGCATAAAGAACGTCGCTCGCGTAGTCGAGCGCGCAGCCGCGCGTAACCCCGTAGTGGCGGTCGTATCGGCCATGGGAGATACGACCGATTATCTCTTCAAACTCGCCTGGCAGGTGGGCGGCAAACCCAATCGCCGCGAACTCGACGCGCTGCTTGCGACGGGCGAGCAGATCGCGACTGCTCTTGTTGCGATGGCTCTCAGTGATCGTGGCTTGCAGGCCGTCTCCATGACGGGCAATCAACTCGGCATAATAACCGAGAGCGTACACACCTCGGCTCGCATAGTCGATATAAAGACCGAGCGCATACGCCGCTACCTCGATGACGGATACATAGTCGTGGCGGCCGGGTTTCAGGGAACGACTCCCGAAGGCGATACGACCACTCTCGGACGCGGCGGGTCGGACACCACGGCCGTGGCGCTCGCTGCGGCGCTCGAAGCCTCTATCTGCGATATATACACCGACGTGAGCGGCGTCTACACGGCGGACCCGAACGTTGTGCATACGGCGCGGGTGTTGAAAGAGATCTCTTACGAAGAGATGCTTGAGATGGCGCGCGTGGGGGCTTCTGTATTGCACCCTCGCGCAGTCGAGCTTGCGCGCAAACATCGGCTGCCCCTGCGCGTGCGAAACACCTTCGACCCTGACCACGAAGGGACCGTTTTGAAAGGAGCGGATCAGATGGAAATTCAAAGGCCCGTGAGCGGCGTCACTCTGGATCGTAATCAGGCGCGGCTCGCCATCTTGAAAGTCCCGGATCGTCCGGGAGTTGCGGGCGAAGTCTTCGGCGCGCTGGCCGAACGCCGCATAAGCGTCGATATGATAATCCAGGCGTTTCACGAAGACCGCTCGGTCAACGATATCACCTTCGTCGTGAAGCGCGAAGACCTGGCCCCGGCGAAAGAATCTTTAACGGCGGTCGCCGCGCGCTTATGCGCAGAGGGGGTGCTTGCCGACGAAGACGTTGCAAAGGTGAGCATAGTGGGCGCGGCGCTCATGGATCAGCCCGGTGTGGCTGCAAGCATGTTTTCGGCGCTCGGACGTGCCGGTATCAATATCAAGATGATCTCGACTTCGGAGATACGAATAAGCTGTGCCGTGAGTGACAGCGAAGCCGAGCGGGCCGTTCGGATAGTCCATGACCTCTTCCATCTGGGAGAAACGGATTCATAAACCGGGCGGACGAGGCGCGGGCCTCCCTCTTGGTTTTTTCTTTAACTTTGGAGGTGTAAACGCTGTCAGGGCTGTATTTTCGAGATCATAATTTATTGACATCGCCGACCGAAAGGCATACCATAGTCAGGCGCATTCGTTTGAGATTACGGGCGAATGCTGAAAGAGAAATTCTCGCAGAGCCAGAGGAAAAAATCTTCCTTTTGAGGCTCACATAAAGATTTCTTTCTCAAAAGATTTCTTTCTTATTCGAGGCGGCTTATGGAAACCGGCACCAGCAGAATCCCGGAAAAGCTCTTCTTCCGAATCGGAGAGGTCTGTGAACTGATAAAGGTACAGCCTCATGTGCTCAGGTATTGGGAGACAGAGTTTCCCATGCTTGCGCCGCAGAAGAACCGCGCAGGCCAGCGCGTCTATCGCCGCAAGGATGTCGAGATGGTCATGCGCATACGCGATCTGCTATACGAAGAGAAGTTCACCATCGCCGGGGCGAAAAAGAAATTGATAGACGAGATGCGCGGAAGCGGCGCGCGAGCCAAAGCGCCTGTGCGGGAACCCTCACCTGCGGATGAACCGATCGAGTCGCGCGAACCCGATTTGCCGTCGTCGAAGGTGCCCGCAGCGGACGCAGATCAGGGAATGTCGCCGAGAGCGCGCCGCGCAATCCGGGTGATAAAACACGACCTGGAGGAGTTGTTGACAATACTCAACACGGATGGTAGCATCACGAGTTGATTTTTTGTCGCGGGACGTGGCGCAGCCTGGTAGCGCGCTTCCTTGGGGTGGAAGAGGTCGCTGGTTCAAATCCAGTCGTCCCGATGGGCCACAGGTTAAGGAACCTGCCCGACGGTGTGGCCTGCACGCCTTCTCGAAAGGCGACCGATTCCTTAACGACCTCTCTCGTATTCTTCTCGCCAAATCGCTCACAAAAATTCCGCTCGGCTTCAATCCGCTATCAATCGCGTCTTCGATTCTGAGGTCCGGGTGGATTAGCCTACCTTGCAACACTGTTTGGTAAGGCTCCGCTCAAAGAGCAAAGGATTACGGACCACCCCAGCCTTGCGGAAGCCGACTCGATCGATTAGAGTATCCCCGTTCGATTTCGCACAGTGCGAGGCGAGCGATATTTTCGATATATGTGCGATCATAAACCTGTCAAACTCATCAAGCTCATCATCCTCGCCCTCACGGCGGCTTTCTTATGCTCCGATCTTCCCTCGCAAGAGACCGCCGCCGGGTCCGCCCAGCAACAGCCCCGCCGACGCTTCGAGATCATAGGCTCGCAAGTGCCCTTCAACCAGCGTATAGGCGATGAGGATGGAGCGCTCTTTGCCATACACTTCACGGGAGATACTCGCGGCCGACCCGGCCCCTGCGGCTGAACCGGTCCCCAGTACGGGGGTCTGGCACGGCGTGTCGGATATAGCGATGCATTCCGAAAAAAATTGAGCAGCGTCCCTCTGCTGGTCGTAGATTCCGGTTACTTCCTCGACGACGGGCGCAACTCGCACGGCGATTCGCTCGCTGATATGAAGGTCAATAACGAGTGGATGCTCAAAGCCTACAAGTGGCTCATGGTAGACGCAATCAACCTCTCATCTTACGATCTCAGGTTCTTATCGAAGATGATACGCGGCCCGTCCTATAAAACTGAAGCGAACTGGTCTCTAATCAACCGAATGGTATCGGCAAACATTCAGAGCCGGTCCCCCAATATGATCGCGCCGCAGCCGTTCCTCATACGCGAAGTCCCAGGCTCGCAAAACGGAGCCGGACCTCTGAGGATCGCTTTCGTGGGGCTGACCCGACAGGGGCCTGCTCCGCCTGCGGGATTTAAGATCGTAGACCCCATGGAAGCAGCCCGCCGCGCAGTACCCGAAGCGAGACGGCGCGCAGACCTCGTTATACTTCTCGCTCACCTGAGCACGGCCGAGGCCGTCTCCCTGGCGCGTCAGGTTCCCGGCATAGATGTCATCATCGCAGGCAATGGCGAGATATTCACTGCGCCCGTCGAGGTGGGGCAGACGCTCATAGTCTTTACGCCTTTCGAAACCAGAAAGGTGGGCGAGTTACGATTCTACCGCGACGCGCAGGGCAGGTTCACGATCAAGGATCGCTACATCGTGCTCGACGACCAGACTCCCGAAAACATGGAAGCGGCTCGCATCGTCACCGCCGCTGTCGAAGCGGAGAAAGCCGCACGCGCGCATTCGAGGAAATTATTGGAGGAATGGGCTGCACTCACGCGCTCATTCAAAAAGCCTGAGCGCAAGGGACCAGATGAAACGCCCTCTCCGGCTTATGTTTCATCCAATGCCTGCTATCAGTGCCATGCCACACATTACCTGAAGTGGGCCGACACGGCTCACGCCCGCGCTTCAGGCCCTGTGATACTGAAGCCCGCCGAATTCGAGCAGAGTTGCCTCGATTGCCACGCGAGCGGCCCCAGGAAAGAGAAGATGCTCACGGCAGGCGATGGCCCTCCTCTTCAAAATGTGCAATGCGAAGAGTGTCACGGACCCGCAGGCGATCACTTGGCGAACCCCGGCAAAGGCTACGGCCCGATAGCCGATGTTACGGTCTCCTGCCTCAGATGCCACACGCCCTCGGCAAGTCCGAACTTCGATTTCGAGACCTACTGGGAAAAGATCAAGCATTGACGCGCGCCGCTCGAATCAAAGAAGATCAACCACAGTGGAAGGCAGAGCCTTCTACAGGCACAGATATACTGCGCGCGGGGCAAAATGAAAATTTTTCCAGAGAGGAACGCTTATGTGGAGTGCGCCGCCCTTTTTCTTTCTTCAGAGATTTCTTTCTT
>JAKEHD010000444.1 GCA_022615215.1 Blastocatellia bacterium | reverse complement strand
GCGCAGTATAGCTGATAGCTGATAGCTGGTTTAAGGTTTGACTGCCGGGTGCTCAATAGACATAATCCTCACAGAGACTATCTGAAAATCGGCTCCGTGGGGATCGCAAGTGGAAGGCAGAAGCTCTCTACAGCAGCCGAAGAAAGAAATCTTTATGCGAATCCCGCATAGACGTTTCGTCAGGATGAGAGGCAAATACTCTGCGCCTGACGAGGCTGCAAGTTCAAGGCGGGTTTTGATTCATAACTATGAACGGCGGTCCTCGTAGGGATTTATCAGAGGGTTTCTGAAACCGCAACACAATCGAGTCCTGGGCCGTAGCCGAAAGCTTCGACCCTTAGTTCTAATTTCGGAGCTTGAAATCCATGAAGAGGCTGTCTTGCTTTCATCGCGCCGGGACCGCTGCCCTGTCGCTCGCGCTTGCGATAATGTGCATTGCGTCCGAGGTACGTGTTGCCGCGCAATCCGCCCCGTCGCCTGACGAAGCGATAAAACGCGCGGCGGCGAACGAAGATATGCTCAAGGCGACCGAGCCCCGGTATTCTTACCGCCAGGAGATACTCTTTCAAACGATGGCAGAGAGCGGCGGCATAACGGGCCAGATCCACCGCGTGTCGGAGATGACTTATGACGACCTGGGCAAGCGCGTCGAAAAGATAATCACATTTCCGCCTTCCCGACTGGTCTCTGCTCTGGGTTTGATGAAGCCCGATTTCAAGAGCCTCGTAGGCGTCGAACCTTTCTTCCTGACAACGGAGGCGCTTCCGCGTTCCTCGATCAAATTCGTAGAGCGGCAGAAGGTCGATGAGATCAACACTTATGTCTTCGATGTAGAAGTGCCCATCCCTAAAGATAAAGAGAAAGATAAGGACACCTGGCCGTTCAAAGGGCGTATATGGATAGACGATCAGGATTTTCAGATCGTCAAAATCGAAGGCCGCGCCGTGACCGAAAAGAAAGACCGTCAGCGATTTCCAAAGTTCGAGTGCTACAGGGAGAACGTCGACGGGAAGTTCTGGCTTCCGAGCTTCGTCTACGGCGAGGAAGTGTTGAACTTCCCGCGCTTCGACCTTCCGGTCAAACTCAAGATAACCTACTCTGAATACAAGCGAGTCCAACAGAGGTGATAAAAGTGAAACGTACAAACGCGCGTAGAGCCAAGAGGCGGGCCGTCATTCACTCGATAGCGGCGATAATGGTCCTGGTTATTGCAAGCGCGGGAGCGACGAATTTCAGTAGCCTGACCGTAAGGGAGGGTTTTATGCCGGTCGGCCCTTTCAGGCAGAATCCGTCCCCGCAGGAGATACTCGCCTCCGCGGCCGAAAAGGGAAAGCAGATACTCGCGGTATTGCAAAGCTATTCATACTATGCCGAACTCACACTACAGACCGTCAGCCAGGCCGATGTGATTACGGGCAAGTATTATCGCTTCTCGCGGGTTTATTACGACAGCAACGGCACGCGGCAAGAGAAGGTCTTCGAGGATAAATCGACCCTTCCCAAAGAGGTCTTCATAGGCACGAACGCCATCAACAATATGACGAGCGTCTACCGGTTCATAGTAACACCCGAATCGTTCAGCGAGTACGAATTCAATTATGTAGGCCGCGAGCGCATAGATGAATTGAACACTTATGTCTTCGACGTGAAGCCTGTGGTGAAGCTGCCCAACCCGGAAAAGAGCCGCGACCGTTATCTGAAAGGAAGGATATGGATAGACGACCGCGACATGCAGGTCGTGAAAGTAGCGGGCGAGGCCGTTCCCGAACAGAGCGCGCACAAGACGCCGCGCTTCGAATCCTACTTTGAGAACTATGACAAATACTGGTTCCCGGCCTACATGTCAGCCGACGACGAGATTCGAGTGGGCCGCCGCCGCACTCGCGTAGTGGTCGAACTCCGTTTTACCCGGTACAAGAAGGAGCAGGGGAATGATTGAGCGGCTGGTGTCGTTGCTGGAAACAAGCGGATGTTCTATATTCGAAGCTGTCTGGCAAGAAACTAAGGAGTAGGATTATGTCAGAGACACTGATAGAAGCCGATGAGACCGTTTCACTGACTCAACGTCGCGCGTTTCTGCAATTGCCTCTGGAAGAGCGCCGCCGACAACTGTCAGCACAAGCTGAACGGATGATCGAGTATTATGAATCCGAGGCTGAGGGGGCAGAACGCGAAGAGTGGTGATCTTTCAGGGAGACATCTGAGGAGCAAACCTTGTCATGGCTTTCAGTGACTACAAAAATATCGCTCAGGTTCAGAAAGAATTCGGCATCAGGTATCAGGAAGAAAACTTCATCGTGGCAGAGGATGTTACTCCCTCCGCCTCTTTTCAAAAGGAGTTTGAATTTAATCGGGAAAACATAGACGTTTATACCTCAGAAGCATCGCGCACGGAATTGATCATTACTCCGATATTGAGAGAAATCTATAAGCGATACTATGATAAATATTCATTTTGGATTCAGAAACCCCTTGCCTACAACGACAAACTGAGCGGCACTCCTGATTACATCATTGCCACAAGGTCCGCTTTGGGAAAGACGGTTCTGGAATGGCCGCTCGTCGTGGTGGTTGAAGCCAAGAAAAACGATTTCGAGCAAGGGTGGGGACAATGCCTGGCAGAGTTGGTGGCGGCGCAGAGAATCAACGATGATACAGGTCTTGCCGTATACGGAGTTGTGACCGATGGAGAGTTATGGAAGTTTGGCAAGCTGGCCGGAGATACTTTCACAAGCAACATCGAAGGATTTACGGTTAGTAATTTAGCCAGGCTCTTTGGTGCCCTGAATTTTATCTTTCAATCCGCTTCCGAAAACGGTTAGCGACCCCCGGCCTAAAAAAACTCACATGGTAAAAGTCGAAGATCACACAGGCTCGAAATTCAAACTGCTTCAATCGGAAAAGGCCGTGCCGGTGTGCGCAGGTCTGGTCTTCGCCGCATCGCTTGCGCTCTATAGCCTGACGCTCGCCCCGACCGTTACTCTCGTCGATAGCGGCGAGTTGATAGTCGCCGCGCGAGGGCTTGGAGTCGCGCATCCGCCCGGTTTTCCTCTATATGTTTTGCTGGCTCATGCAGCGACCTATCTGCCTGTGGGCGACGTGGCGAACCGCGTGAATTTCGCTTCGGCGATATTTGCCGCGCTCGCAGCCGCGATGCTCACGCTGCTCACGGCCGAAATACTGCTCACTCCTCCGCGCCGGAAAGAAACCCGGCGCAAGGCGCTGAGGAGCGGGCGAAGAAAAGAGGACGCGGAGACACGGAGACGCGGAGACGCGGCGAAGAATACAGAAACAGAAGCCCCGCTCTCACCCGCGCGCCTGGCTGTTCCGGCCCTTGTCGCGGGATTGCTGCTCACGGTTTCGCGCACGCTATGGTCTTACGGTACGATAGCGGAAGTCTACACGCTCAACACTCTTCTCATCCTCGTGGTCTTCTTCCTTATGTTCCGCTGGCGACGGCGCAATCTCGAAGCCGAAGCCGGGCGCTACAAACTGACGCAGGGGCCAGAGAAGCAGGGGAGCAGGGGAGCAGGGGAGCAGAGGAGCAGGGGAGAGGAGAAGCACCCCTGCTCCTCTGCTCCCCTGCTTCTTTACGGTGCGGCCTTTGTGTTCGGTCTTGCTCTCGGAGTACATCACGTGACCGTAGGGTTGATGATTGTGGCGCTTGCCGCGCTCGTCTATCGCACTGAAGGGCTGAAATTCTTCACCGGCAGGAGGTTGATTTACGCGGCGCTGTTTGCAATGGCGGGGCTTGCGGTCTACGTTTATCTGCCGCTTGCGGCATCGCGCTCGCCCGTTATGAATTGGGGCGACCCGCAGACGCTTGAGCGGTTCTGGTGGCACGTTTCAGGCAGGCAGTATCAAGTATTTTTCTCCCTTTCGCTATCGAGAATGGCAGGCCAGTTCGGCGAATTTTTGAGATTTGCCGGCCGCGAGTTCGGTCCCTGGTGGGTTCCCGTAGTACACGTGCTCGCTGTCACGGGAATAGTGTCGCTCTTCCGGCGTGACCGGACGGCCTTCTGGGTGCTGGCGCTTGTCACGGCCTCGGACCTCCTCTACGCCCTCAATTACGAGATAGCCGAAGACAAGGACGCATACTATTTGCCGACCTTCTTTACTATGGCGCTTGCGGCAGGAGTCGGGGCCGAGCGCCTGATGAGGGTGACGGGAAAGGGCCGTCTCTCGAAGAAAAGAAATCTTTATGCGAAGCTTTTGCGCGCATGGGCCGCACTGGTGCTTGCGCTCGTCGTTGTGCTGGCACTTGCGACTAACCTGCCCTATAACGACCGGAGCCGGTATTTCATCGCTCACGATTATGTAAACAACATCCTCGGCACCGTAGAGTCACGGGGCCTTCTGCTCACGCTCGATTGGCAGGTATATTCGCCGATGCTTTACGTGCTTGAGATAGAGAACCATCGCCGCGACGTTGTTGCGATAGATGTGAATCATCTGCGCCGTTCGTGGTACTTCGACTATTTGAAGCGGACTTATCCTGAGTTGATCGAAAGATCGCGCGACAAGGTGGACGCTTTTCTCGAAGACCTAAGAAGCTGGGAGCAGAACCCGGAACTCTACAACCGCGACACCACGCTCAATCGCAGGATCAACGAGCGATTCTACGATATGATAATCGACTTTGTGACCGAGCATATCAAGTCCGCGCCGGTCTACATCACGCAGGACATAGCGGTAAATTCAAGCGGGCAGGACAGCGAACTGACCAGGGCGCTATCGTCCACCTATCAATTCGTTCCGCAGGGTCTGGTCTTCCGTTTGGCTTCGGGCACAGAGTATCACGAACCTGTCGGACGGGAACTCGTGACACGGGGCCTTGCCGACGGAACTCTTCGATTTGAAGACGATGACGTGGTGAAGCAGAAAGTCTTGCCCGTCTACGTAAACATGATAGTACACCGAGGGCGCTACGAGGCGGCGCACAATCGCCATCGCGAAGCCATAGAGTTTTACAAACAGGCGCTCGCGCTCGCGCCGGATTTCGCGTTTGCAAGGCAGTCGCTCGGCATAAGCGAAGACTCATTGCGCGACGGGGAAAAGGGCAAGCAGTGATTCGCAATTTGTCCGTTGTCCGTTCGTTTTTTGACCACAGATTACACAGATTTCACGGATAGATAGAAGAGAGAGAATTTTATCTGTGTTATCTGTGTCTGTAGAAGGCTCTGCCTTCCACTGTGGTTGATCTTCTGGCCCCTGACTACGGACGAATCCAGGTTGCCCTCATTTCGGCTTGTGATAAACTCTCTACTCTATGTCAGGCCAGCGCGTACTCATAGTCGATGATGAAGAGCCTGCACGCCAGGGTCTCAGCGAACTGGTG
>JAKEHD010000443.1 GCA_022615215.1 Blastocatellia bacterium | reverse complement strand
CTTGATTCAGAACGTCACCCTTCCGGGAACGAACCCTCAGTACATAACTCTGCCGGGATTCGACACGGAAAACGCCTTCGGTCCAAACAGTCTCATCTCCGGCACAGGCCCTCTAGGCCAGGTGCTGATCACAGGATTCAGCCCCGTTGGCGTAGACGTTTTCAATTTTCCGCAGGGCCGAACCAACAACACCTTTCAGTATGCCGACACGGTGATCTTCGATTTGAGCAAGCATCGTATCACGACAGGTTTCGACATACGCCGGAATCAACTCAACAGCTTTCTTGAAAGGAACTTCCGCCCGCTTGCGATCTTCAGCGCGGCGGCCAATCTCTTGAAGACCAATCCCGGACAGGTTCCAGGCAGGGGTTCGCTCGACGGGCTTGGCACGTTTCTGTTCGGTTCGGATTTCGCCGCCCTCGGCTCGCCCACAGGCTTCTTCCAGACTCAGGCGCTCGTGAGAGATTCGACCATAGGGCTGCGTTACTGGCAGAACAACTTCTTCGTCGCGGATCAGATTCGCCTCCGTCCCAACTTCACCCTCACGCTCGGAGCGCGTTATGAAATCAACACGGTCCCTACGGAAGTCAACCGCCGCATAGAATCGACCTTCGATTCACAGGCGGTCCTGGATTTCCAGAATGCCGAACGCGGTGTTTCAGGGATATCGGGCCTCGCACAGTTCCTGGACGGGCGCACGAAGATATTCGAGAGAGACGACAACAATATCGCGCCTCACGTAGCTTTCGCCTGGGATCCCTTCGAGGACGGCAAAACCTCTGTGAGGGCGGGCTACGGAATTTATTACGACCAGATTCCGGGGGCCGTCATCAGCCAGTCGCGCAATGTCTTTCCGAGTTTTTTGACTCTCAACACGGCCGGCCTGCTGACAGCGAGCAGCCAGTTCGACCTCGTGAACCCGGCGAGATTTGCTGCGCCCGGCACGCTGAATACATTCGCAGGGGGTGACCCGGTTCAGTTCTTACTGCAACTGGCGGTTCAAACTCTGCTTTCAAGCGGCACGGGTTTCGTGCTCCCGTCGAACGACCTTGTGACCCCGTATTCGCAACAGTGGGGGCTGACCATAGAGCGCGAGATAGGCAAAGATTTCCTGGCTTCGGCCGGATACGTGGGAACCAAAGGAGTACACTTGCTGAGGTTCGCAACTCCAAACCTGGGACCGAATGGAATACCTGTGGTTCTAAGTGCAAGCGTCGACGGCACAGGTCAGCCGACTTTCGTGGGCTTCAACGTTCCTCCGAACTTCGGCCGTCCGTTTCCGCTTCTCGGTTCATTCACCTCTATAGAGTCGGACGCAAATTCGATCTATCATGGGTTGCAGCTTCAACTCAACAAGCGGTTCTCGCGCGGGATTCAATTGACGACCGCTTACACCTGGTCGCACGCCATAGACGAAGTGTCTGATATATTCGATCTGGCAGGCGCGCGCACTCTGCCTCAAAACAGCTTCGACCCCGGAGCCGAGCGCGGAGACGCGAACTTCGACGTGCGCCATCGCTTCGTCTACAGCCTTATATGGGATATTCCTGTTTTCAAGCAAAACCGACTGCTCGGCGGCTGGCAAGTTTCAAGCATTGGAACATTCCAGACGGGCCAGCCTTACACAGTGCGGTTCTGTTGTGATGCGAATCTCGACGGAAACCTCACCGACCGCCCCGGCCTGATTATCGGAGGAGCACCTACCGGACGCAATACATTCAGGGCACCGGGGATTGCAACCGTAGATGTCGCAGTCAACAAGGACTTCCATTTGAGCGAGCGGCAGAAGATAGAATTTCGAACCGAGTTTTTCAATCTGTTCAACCGGACGCACTTCGGCATACCTGTGAATCAACTCTTCTTCGGAGGATTTGCGGCCAGGCCGCTTACGGAGAGAAACTTCGTCGATACGCGGCTGCCCGCGCGCACTGTGCAGTTCGCCTTGAAGTACAACTTCTAGCTCGGAGAGTTTGAAACGCTTTCACAAGGATTAAGGGCCGATGCCAATTGAAACAGGCATCGGCCCTTAAAGGTTATTCGATTGCAGATCGAGGATTTCGGATTGCGGAATCAAATCAATCCGCATTCTGCAATCCGCACTCCGCAATCAAGAAAGGCACCGCGGTGGCCTCATTATTTACGAGGATGGCCGAATTCGCGCAGAGCAAATCACCGCGAGCCGGTATCCGGTAATAGCGGGTTGCTTCGAGACCGGTGATCGCGCCAGAGGTCGCCATTTGGGTGTAACCGGCGAAGGGTATTACTCTATCATCCGACATTGGCCGGACCCTGTTATCAATCAACTGCTCAGAACAGAGTCTTTCGCTGCCTTGGCCACACGGAATTTCACCACCGTTTTGGCGGCTGCCTGGGTCATCTCTCCCGTCCTCGGATTTCGGACCATGCGCGCTGCGCGATGCTGTTTTACAAGCTTCCCTATGCCCGGTATGGTGAACTCACCGTTGTTATTGGTCTCGCGATAAGCGATGCTGCACAGCGACTCAAGGAATTGAGTGGCTGTCTTCTTATTGGTGCCGGTCGCATCCGCCAACTCCGCCGCAAGCTGTGACTTGGACATTTTCGTTGCCATAAAACTATTTTTCTCTCCTTTATCGTTGTAATCTCTGCGCATAAGCACAGGCAATTCGAATCGGGGCGGCAAGCAACTCTACCCTTTTGAAACATCAACGCGCCTGCTTCCCAGCCGCCCAAAAAGATGCCCCTGTTTTGGCCGCCCATTTCGAGCAAGCAAAACAGGGGGATTCTACGACGCGAAGACTACTACACCAGCCCGAAACTTGCAACTAAAAATCGCCGAAAAAACCTTTTTTTGTTGGGGAAAAGCCATTTTGAAAACCAGCCGACATCCGGGCGAACGAGCGCGGCGCGAGTGATGACGGTTGACTCGCCGCCTGCCCGGTGAGACAATTCCGTCAGTGAGTTCTTCTCATAATTGAAAGCTCCCTGAAACAGACAAGCCTTCACCTTGTCCGTCTTTTTAAAACACGCGCCCAAAGATTTTCTTCGGGCGCAACGAGCGGTCACTGATGTTAGAGTTAAAGAAGCAAGAGACTGAAGAGATCAACCCGCTCCCGCGATGGAAGATCGGCGTGGACCGCCAACAGGTGGCCGCTTATGTCGGCATCGCGCTGATGGTGGGCTTCGCATTCGGTTTCATCACAGCAAGATATATCACGCAGAAGGAAGTCTCTTCTGCGGCGACACTGAATGACAAAGAACCGGCTTCCGAGGCCGCGCCTGCCGACTACCACCGGGTCACTCGCTTGTTGCGCGCCGATACCCTTGAGGTAGAAGGCGTTGGAACGGTGCGAATGATAGGAATCGAAACGCCCGACGGGAAGACCCCGCGCGAGATTTACGAAGCACACGGACAGAACGCTCTCGCGTTCGCCGAAAAATCGCTCCGCGACCAGGAGATACGCCTTGAGTTCGACCCTCAAAACGCAGGTCGTGCCAACAAGGATGAAACAGGCCAGACGCTGGCTTACATCTATACGCGGGACGGAACGCTCTTCAACGCCGAGATGCTAAAGCAGGGCCACGCATTCGTTAAAATATCCGAGCCGTTTCAGGCTATAAACGAGTTCCGCGCCCTCGAACGCGAAGCCATACAGGCGATGCGCGGAGTATGGGGACTGAGCGAGCCGCCCTCGACAGTTGCCTCGACCGAAACATCCCCGCTCTCGGCCACCTCGCAAGATGACGGCCGCAAGAAGCTTGCGCCGCTCTCGCCGTCCGAAATCGGCCCGAATCTGCCTGCGACTTCGGAAACCGGTCCTCCTTCAGAACCCATGGTTTATATCTCGCCGTCTGACCGCATGTTTCATAAATCGGGTTGTGAATACCTCGATAAGAAGAAACAGACGACTGTCGCTACGTCGAAGGCGAAGGCCGACAATTACGCGGCGTGCGGCCGTTGTTATGCCTCGACCGTTCTCAGAGCACCATAAAATCGGGCATCGGGCATCACCAGGCAAAAACTGAACTTCACATAAAGATTTCTTTCTTCGTGGGCCGCAAACCGATGGTATCTTCGCCCAGAACTGTCGTTTCACCCGGCGCGCAGTATAACTCTTGCGAAAATCTTGTTATTGCGCTCACTGGCATAACACCCCTTGACGGATAGGTTATACTGTTTCGGGATCACTCGAAAGGCCCAGTCTAATCCAAAATCTTACAAGCCCCGGTAAGGAAACCTCATGTCTTCATCATCAGTGGGTCGCTTTATCGTTGCCTGTCTCCTTATGGTTGCGATGATCTTCCCCCTTGCGCCTTCCGGCAGTCCGCAGAGCAAATCGCGAGTCAAGCGGCCGACCAGCAAAAAGAGGGTTACGGCCAAACGTCCGGCCACCTCAAAGAAAAAGAGCACGCGCTCTTCTGCAAAGAGCAAAAAGCGCCCGACAAGAACCGTTGCGAAATCCTCCCGCACGGAGCCATGCCGACAGCCGGGTTATGTCAATACCGCTATCAGGAGAAAATATAATGCGGCCATACGCGATATGAGGCGGGCAGGCATAAGGCCGACCGTAACGAGCACATGGCGATCATCCGCGCATCAGGCCAGGTTGCACGAGTGTTCGCGCAGCCCGCGATGCCGCCGTCGAAACCCCGGACTTTACGCAGCGATGCCGCCGGGACGTTCGCTGCACGAAGCCGGATTCGCAGTAGATATATCGGGCGTAGCATCCGGGCCGCGCGGCAAAAAACGGCTCACCGCGCGGGGCCGCCGCATAGTTCAGATAATGAGGAAAAACGGCTTCAGGTGGCCTTATGGACTGGCCGACCCCGCGCACTTCGAAGCCGACCCAAGAAGATACGGCTACCGGAGCGCAAGGCAAGCCATTCAACGTAGCCAGTCGACTTGCCAATCGCTTGCCGCTTCTGCGAAGAGGGCACCTCGAAAAAGGAGATCGCCTGCGAGCGCTCGGAGCCGTAAGGCCGCGCCCGTTGCAAAGAAAAAAGGGAAGATAGTTACCAGAAGAGCATCTCAAAAAACGGTTTCAAAGAGAACCCGTAAGCCCGCCTGAAGAGAAGCAGGGGTGCGGGGGAGCAGGGGAGCAGGGGTGATTGGGTTCTGGCTTCACTGCCTTTATATCTCTCCAATAATCGCTTCAATAGAAGCGAGAGAAGCGAGCGGGTTCTGGCTTCACTGCCTTTATATCTCCCCCGCACCCCTGCTCCCCTGCTCCCCTGCCTTCTCTATCCTGCGTCACACTATTTTTTCTCGTCCCTAATTGTGACTTCGTTTGTGACTACGGCTTTGACTCCGGCTATTTTGCGTATGGCCTGAGCGAAGGCGAGCAGTTGTTCTTGAGTGTCGACCGTTCCATTGAGAGTGATCATACCCTGGTTGCTCAGGGCCATCAGGCTTATTCCCTGCAAGCTCTCATTGCTATCGATGGCCTTCTCTATGGCGTCGGTTATTTTGTCATCCGAGACATTGGCCGCCTCGCGCCCGGCTTCCGTGGTGACTTGAAGCAGGTTGTCGACGCTCTTTACGCCCGCGACGTTGCGGGCGATCTCAGCAGCGGTGGCCTTCGCTTCTTCGCTATCGACTTTGCCCTTGAGAGTGACGCCGCCGCCCTTCGTTTCGACCTCCGTTTCAAACCCGCTCGTTCGCTCGTCGCCGATCAAGGCAAGCAGGGTCCGTGACGTGATCCAGGTATCGCTTGCCCCCCCATCGCTCTTCGCGTCTGCGTTGGCATTATCGTTTGCATTGCGCGAAGGTTCGGGCTGACCGCAACCGAAATTCAATGACGCCATACTTATAATGACCAGTGCAAAAAGTATTCGCATAATCGACTCCTCTGAGACAGTCGTCAAAACGCGCGGTAAACCGGAAAAATTCAACGCGAGCAGTATACAACAAACTTCGCAAGCTGTTCATTAAGCCGACGGGTCTTACCAATAAAACGCGGTTGTGATAGAGTGGCTTGCACGGCGTCCGGGCGGACGTTTCAAGGAGAGTATGAAATCAATGGCGATTTACTCGATGTCCAATTTTAAAAGGATATTGCTGGCGTTTCTCGTCTTGAGCGCCTCTACGGCTTTCGCTTACCTGCCGCAAAACCGGCGGCCGGACGAACGAAAAGACCGGACTGAAAAGCTACTCGCCGCGATGACTCTCGATGAAAAGATCGGGCAATTGATCGTCCCCGCGACCGTAGGGATGTTCCTGAATCAGGAGAGCGATTCCTTTCAGGAGATTCGTCGCAATATCAAAGAGTTCCATGTCGGCGGCTATCACCTGCTAGGAGATACCAGCACGCTTCACGAGCCTGTAGGGGTCGCTCTGCTCGTCAATCGCATGCAAGAGGCGGCGAAGGTTCCTCTCTTCATCACGGCCGATTTCGAAGGCGGAGTCGGGTGGCGCTTCCGTGGCGCTACAAGGTTGCCGCGCGCGATGGCTATGGGCGCGACCTCTAACCCGGAGATGGCTTATCAGGCGGGCCGCGTCACCGCTTTGGAGGCCCGCGCTCTGGGAGTCAACGTGAACTTCTACCCTGTGGTCGATGTCAACAACAACGCGAGCAATCCCGTAATAAACATTCGCTCGTTCGGCGGCGACCCCGAGAGGGTTTCCGAGATGGCCCGCGCTTACATTCGCGGCTCTCAAGAGGCGGGAGTGATGGCGACCGCCAAGCACTTTCCCGGACACGGTGACACTTCCGTCGATTCACACCTCGAATTACCTGTCATAGATGTAGACCGCAAGCGATTGGATGCGGTCGAACTGCCGCCCTTCCGCGCCGCAGTCGCAGAAGGCGTGGGCGGCGTGATGAGCGCGCACATAGCCCTGCCGCGCATTGAGACCGAAAACCTGCCTGCTACGCTCTCCGAGAAAATGCTCACGGGCGTCTTGCGCGAAGAGCTTCGATTCGAGGGCGTCATATTCACCGATGCCATGGCTATGCGCGGCATCGCGGCCCACTTTACGGAAGAAGAGGCCGCCGTCCGCGCCGTCAAAGCCGGGGCCGATGTGGTGCTCTACCCGCCCTCGGTCGAGAAGGCTTTCTTCGCCCTCAAGCGCGCGGTCGCGTCGGGCCTCATCACGGAGGCGCGCATAGATGAATCGGTTCGCCGAATACTTGCGGCAAAGTTGCGACTCAGGCTTGACAGTAACAGGTTTGCCGAAATCGACAAACTGGACCGCATACTCGGTAACACCGAGCACAGGCGCGTGGCCCGGCAGATAATCGAAACGGCCATCACGCTCGTGCGCGATAAGCGCGGCGTGCTTCCCCTGAAGCTTACGGCTGAACAGAAAGTCCTCTACATCACTCTGGTCGATAGCGGAACGAACTGGCGAGAGAATGCTCCCGGCAGCGCCTTTCACGCGCGATTGACCGAACGCCACGCCGCCACCACGAGCGTTTATGTGAGCGACAGGACTTCGCCGGGCGAATACGAACTTATAAGGAAGCTTGCGGCGCTCGCGGATGTGGTGATAGTCGGGGCCTTCATTCGAACATCGGCCTACAAAGGGTCAATCGGTCTCAGCCAATCCCAGATAGACTTGCTGCGCCATCTTTCGGCTCTCGAAAAACCGTTCGTGCTGGTGCTTTACGGAAGCCCGTATTTGCTATCGTTCGTGCCCGAATTGCCTGTGTACATACTGGCATACGAATACTATCCGGCGGCCGAAGAAGCTGCGCTCGCGGCTGTGCTCGGCGAAATAGAATTCAAAGGCCGCCTGCCTGTGGAGTTGCCCGGCTTTTATGAGATAGGCCATCGGGCCGCCGGAGCGCGCCCCGCATCCGGTACGAAATAATACGTTGACCGGGCGACGTGTGAGAGGTTCCTCCTTGACCGGCGCAAAACCATGGTGCAGCATAGAACCATAGCCGACAGCAGGAAATTTTCAATGTACGACGAAACGGAAGAGGTGAGGATATTCACATTGAGCGAAGCCCGAAGCCTTATACCCCGGCTCCGCAAATTGCTCGCCCGCATCGCACGCGAGCGCGATGCGCTTCTCGATATGCGAGTGGAACTCGACTTCGCAAGAGAAAAAGCCGAACTGAACGGCGGCAGCCCTCTCGGTCCCACCTACCTGAACCATCTGATCGCCTTCAGCGAAGCCGTTCAACAGGTCGAACTCCTCGGCGTGCATGTCAAGGATTTCCGCACGGGGCTTGTCGACTTTCCCTACGAACGCGAAGGCCGGGTGGTCTATCTCTGCTGGAAGCCTGACGAAGACGAAATAGGCTGGTGGCATGAAACGGATTCGGGATTCGCCGGTCGCCAGCCGCTCACAGACGAATTCGACTGAGGCCGAAGACCGTAGCTTACCGTCCGAAAAGCACGAGAGTTTCCATTCACCCTCATGTTATCGATCTGATGGCTGTCGCTCGACGGACGACGCTCGTCCGTCACCTGCGTTTATATCTTTACTGGCAAAGGAAATGTGAGGAGAGTTTCAGTCAAAAGCGTCAGGCTGATTGGCGTTTATGCTCCTGTTCTTCAGTTGCGCGCGGAGAATTATCTTTGCCCTCTTCGAGCTCGCCGCGTTCGTTACCATGCAATCCCGTCTTGAAGCTGCGGATGCCCTCGCCGAGTCCTTTGGCTACTTCCGGTATGCGGCGCGCGCCGAAAAGGATCACTACGATCAAAATGATTATAAGCATCTCGGGCCATCCAAGCCCTATGAGCAATATCCCGGACGTTGAAAAATCCATGTAGCATTCTCCTTGAAACGGCTGTTGTTCAGAAGGTGATTTTAGACCCCGTGCCCACACCTGTCAAACGTAAAATGCCCGGCCCGTTTCTTGCTTTTACTCCGACGAGTCGTTATACTGCGCCCTATAGCGGCCTTCAGTCGTGCGCCTTCGCAGGCGGTGATGGCGCATTATCAGCGATTGATAATATGGTTATTCTCTTTAGATCATAGCGGTGCTGCTGAAACCTTTGGAAAGCAGGTTTTTTTACATTAACGCTTACTCTGACGTGCTCAAATGACACTCGAATGCCCGCAGTGTAAATCCCCGGTCGCCCGCGAGCGGCAGCAGTTCTGCTACCGTTGCGGCAACGATCTGCGCGAATACTACGAATCTCTCGGAGCGCAGGCGGAAGCCCCGCCGCAAGAAAGAAATCTTTATGCCGATGCAGACTCTCTCTCGTCAAGCGAATCGACTGAAGCTTCATCTCCCAAAACGGCAGACACATCACCCGGCAAGGATACGGGCGGCCTGGCTCCTGCCCAGCAAACCATGGTCATAGGATCGCTCGACATAACATCCGATTCGGAAGGGCCGGGCGTGGCGGAAGACGAACGAGCGACGCTCCGCGTACTCCTGCCGTCAGGCGATGTATTCGACCGCGAAGTCGAGCGCGCTGAAATCCAGATGGGCAAAGGCCCTCGCAACGACATAGTGATCGCAGACCCTGCGGTCTCAACCTCCCATGCGCTTATACGCTTCGATCAGGGCGTCTATACGGTCAGCGATGTGGGCAGTCGCAACGGCACGTTCGTAAACGGCGAACGCATAGCCGGGCCGCGCCAGCTCAATCACGGCGATATGATAGGGCTTGGACTTTCGAGAGTGACCTTCAGGTTGAGCGGCTATAGCGAGACCGGAGCCATTCAAGCAACGGACCTGGCAGGTGCAGTCCAGCCCCAAGAAAGAAATCTTTATGCCGCCCCGCCGCCTCTCACGGAAGATTCGATGGCCGAGGCCATAATAGCCACAGGTCTCGTCTCCAAGGCCGATGTCGAACGTGTTCGCTGGTTGGAAGCAAAGGGGCGTAGACTATATAGAGCGATTATCGAAGAGCGCCTGGCCGCAGAAGAGAGCCTGCGCGACCTCATGAGCAACACATTTCAGATTCCTGTAACAAGGCTGCGCGGCGTGCAGATCGATGAAGCGATCGTGGCAAAGCTGCATCCCAGGCTCGTAGTCAGCACTCAGGCAGTCCCCGTAGCAATGGAAGCTGACCGACTGGTCGTAGCCGTGTCGGACCCGACCGATTCCATCTCCATCGAGGAAATCAAACGCGAAGCGCAAGCCCCCATCGAGATGAGGCTTGCGACCGCAGGTGAGATCGCCGAACAGATAGATCGTCACTACGGGCCCAAGTTGATCGGCGTTCTGCCTTCGGGTGAAAAGCTCCAGTACCCTGTCAACCAGAAAGAGGTTGAAATAGGCAAAGCGCCGCACAATCATATAGTCCTCACGGACCCGACCGTCAGCAATACTCATGCGGTGATAATCGCGCGCGGCGGCGGCTACGGTATAGTAGACCTGGGGAGCCGCAACGGAACTTTCGTCAACGGCGAGCGACTCGCCACCCATGCTCACACGCTCCGTCACGGCGATAAAATCCAACTAGGCCAGACGGTGCTGACCTTCAGAAACCCTGGAGAGACCACAGAGAACGTGACGGCGACGCTTGCGCCGGAGGTGTTGGAAGAAGTGCGCAGGCGGGCAGGAATTTCAGCGCCGGCAGCAGCGCCTCCCCAAGAAAGAAATCTTTATGCTAATGCCGCCCCATCGCCTGTAAACCAGGAAAGAAATCCTTATGTCGTACCCGCGCCTGCTCAGTCCGCTGAGGTCGAGGCGGGGGCAACTGAAGAAGGCGGCGAGGAGAAGGACAAAAAAAAGAAGAAGAAGAAGAAAAAAGATGACCGTCTCAAAGCCGCTTATGTCGGCGCTGTCAGTCGCATAATCGCGCAGGTGTTCGCCGTGCTGTTGTCGGTCGGACTTGCGCTCTATGTGGCGCAAAAGAGCTTCTCTCCGGGGACCAGTCAGCCGACCAACGGGCCGACGACCGGGAATGCCAATTCGAAGTTCGGCCCTGTTGCCGCAAGCGTAGCGTTTCGAGGCAGCAAGTATGAGCCGTCGGGCGTCATCTATATCCCCGACAGCGACAGCGTCCTTTTTGTGTCCGACGGCCGCGAAGACGAGGTGCTCTGGATGCAACTTGATCAGTCGGGCAATCCCGTCGGCGATATCAAATCCATCTCCCTTGGCGTAAAAGTGAAAGACCCGGAAGGAATAACCTATGGCGGCTCTTTCTTCTACGTCATAGGCTCTCAATCAGACCCCGGAGGCGGCAACCGCAACGCGCTTGTGCGATTCACGCTCGACGCGGTCAACCGTACATTGCAGGGAGGGGCGGAAATTATACCCGACCTGCGCGCCTACCTGATTGCGAATGTGCCCGAACTCAAAGGCCAGGGTGAAAGGCCGGGCGCCGAAGACGGTCTCAACATAGAAGGGCTGGCCTGGGATCCCGTGCATGAAAGGCTTCTGCTCGGATTGCGCTCGCCTCTGTCGAACGGGCAGGCGCTCATAGTGCCCATAAAGGTCCGCGACCCGCTGCCTCCGTTCTCGATTGACAAGCTGGCGCTGGCCGAACCGAGAACCATAAAGCTGTCGCTTGGAGGCGCGGGGATTCGCGACATACAGTACGACAGCCGTTTGAAATCATTCCTGATAATATCGGGCGCTACCGAAACCCAGAAGGCCGATTTCAAGCTATGGGAATGGAACGGCGATGCCAATCAATCCAACGCCGATAGCGCGCCCCGCGAAGTGGCGACTCTCTCAGCGGCGATGAAGCCCGAAGGCGTAACACGTGTGAAGATAGGCGGGCGTGATTTCGTCTTCATCGTCGGCGATGCGAATGCCTACACCAAGGTCGATTACTTGGGAGAATAGCATTCAGCCCTCAGCTATCAGCTTTCAGCCATGTGATCCCGATCAACCACAGATCGCACAGATAACACAACTGATGGCTGATGGCTGATAGCTGATGAAGCATCACGCATCAAGAAAATAGCTGGTTGAGAGTGGTTTTGATGTCGTCGAGGCGTATAGGCTTGAAGATAACGTCGTCCGCGAGTTCCTGGTGGTGTTTGATGGTCTCCGAGGTCAGGGCATAGCCGGTTATGAGCACGACCTTGACCGAGGGCCAGCGCCGCCGTATTTCACTTGCTACGGCCCATCCGCCTATCCCCGGCATCGAAAGGTCCGTAAACACCAGATCGAACGCCTCGGTTTCCATCTTCGCCAGCCCTTCGGGACCGCTGGCCGCCTCTTCTATGTGATGGCCTATAGAACTCAGCATTCCGGCGAGGCCTGAGCGCACGTGCTGGTCGTCGTCTATGACGAGGATTTTGATCTCTACTATCGTGGAGGGATTCCCCTCCGCCACAAGGTCTCCGGCCGCTTTTTGAAAAGCGGAGGGCAAAGATTTCTTTCTTGTGGCGGGAAGCGTCACTGTGAAAGTCGATCCCTGGCCCGGAAGGCTTCGGACTTCGAGCCGCCCGCCGTGACGCTCGATGATGCTGTAGCTCACGGCAAGTCCAAGCCCGCAGCCCTGCGTCCCTTTCGTGGTGAAGAAAGGCTCGAATATACGCTCGCGCACCTCCCGGCTCATCCCTATACCGTTGTCTGTGAAACAGGCGCGCACCTCGTCGGGAGGGTGGTCCCGGCTCGCGGTTCGGGTTTCCACGAGCAGCCGCCCGCCCTGAGGCATCGCGTCCAATGCGTTGAGGATTATGTTGACGAAGACCTCTCGCAACTCCGACCCGGATCCGAGCGCGATGGGCACATGAGAGAGAGAGACCTCGACTTCATAATGCAGACCGCGCGCTCGCGCGTCGTCGCGCCATCGGGCGCGCGTCAAATCGGCAGCGTCCTGGACCAGTTGATTTATGTCGACCGATTCGTAAATGGTCTGGTCCTGTCCGAGGCCGAACCCCTGTATGCGTTTGACCGTCTGCGCGCCGTCGAGCGCGGCGCTCTCTATTATATCCATTCTCGATAGGGTGCGCTCCTCTCTCGAATCGCGCTTGATCAACTGGGCATGGCCGAGTATGGCGGCAAGTATGTTGTTGAAGTTGTGCGCGACCCCTGATGCCAACTGTCCCAGCGCGCGCAGCTTGTCGGCCTGGGCCGCGCGCTCGAATGCCGCCCTCTCTTCGGTTATGTCGCGCGCTATCGAAAGCACGCTCGTCACATGGCCCTGATCGTATATGGGCGTGTAAGTCACAAGCAGCAATCGCGACGTGGAGGGGCTACCCTCTCCGCCCTTTTTAATCCCGCGCGTCTCGAAGGTCTGGGGCTGGCCTGCAAGCGCGCGCGCAAACCTTTCGCCGGCCTTCTCCTTGTCGCGGGAGGCGATGAATTGCCTGTAATCGGTGCCCGTCAACTCTTCGCGCGAACAGGCGAGGAGCCTGACCAGTTGCTCGTTGAACCAGACCAGGCGGCCGGATGTCTCAAACGCGCTTATGGCATCATTTGCGTGCTCGACAAGGCGGGCCAGAAAGCTTCGTTGTTCGCGGGCGAGGGCCTCTGCCGCCCGAAGTTCGGAAAGATCCCTCACTATACAGACCGCTCCGATACAGTGGTCAGTTTCAGTCTCAGGTCCAGGGTCCGAAGTCGAAGGTCGCCTTTGACTTTCTCCCGGAGGATCTTCGATTTTGGACTGACCGTTGAGCAGAGGAGAGATCGTAACCAGCACCGGCCGCGAGAGCTTTTCCGGTATAAGCTCGAAAGTCAAGGGTCTCCCCGTCTTTACCACTTTGGCGACTTTGCACTCTTCGCCCTCGATGCCCTGAAGCAGGGTGCAGCAGCGGCGGCCTACAAGGTCGTGAAGCTGTACACCCTCGAATGCCGCGCCTGCCGCGTTGACGCGGCGCAGAATGCCGTCCTGATCGAAGATGAAAATCCCGTCCACAAGCGCGTCGAATGTTGCCTCCCATTCGTGCTTGCCGCGCGAGACCTGCTCGAACAACTCGGCCCGCTCGCGCGCTTGTAATATATGATCGGCCGCGGCGCGAAGGATTTCCACTTCGTCGTCCGACCAGGCGCGCGGTCTCGATTTCATGACCACTGTGATGGCGAGGCGCGGAACGCCCCTGCGCGCGAGCGGCACTATCGAATACGCCCGCGCGCCGTTCAGTCCGAATAATCCTCTGCGGATTGCGGATTGCGGATAGCTGACGGCTGACGGCTGATTCGGGCCCGCTGATGGCTGATGGCTGGAGGCTTCTGGCTGACCCGGCGCTGCGGCATAAATATCTCTTTCCTGGTCAGGCGGGTCTGCTTCCGAATCGTTACAACGAATCGGACCTGCCCGCAGCAATTGAATGAGACCGGAACAGTCTTCTGCTTCCCAGGTTTGTCGCGCCCCTTTAGGGGTTCCTTCATCGTAATCGCACTCTATCGTCCAGCAGTCTTCCTTCTCATCGAAATCGCTTATCAGAACACGGTCGGCTGCCAGATGTTGCGAGAGTTCCCGAGCCGCGATCGGGAATATTTCATCGAGCCGGTTCGACTGGTTTATACCATTTATGATTCGGCCCATGAGGGCTTCGCGCTCGGCGGTTGTGCGGGCCTCTTCGAATAAATAGCTGTGCGAGACTGCGACCTCCACCTGGGCTGTGGCCTCTTCGGCGAGGGCGATTTCGCTTGCGGTCCATCTGCGCACGCGGTCTGTCTGGCTGATGGACATCGCACCCCAGAGCCGGTCGTTTATGAATATAGGGCACACCAACACAGAGAGACTTGGAGGCTCGACCTGCCAGGGACGGATGGTTGCGGCAAGCCTCGGGTGCGCAGCGCTGAAAGCCCGCGTGTCGTCTATGACTACGCTGCGCCGAGTATTTATCATCTGCTCCATCAAGTAATCGCCCGGCAACGCGGGCGCGGCCTTTAACGAAAGCGAAGGGTCGCTCAGGTATTCGGCCACCACTACCAACTCGCCATCTATGAGTTTGCGAAAGTTGGTGCGAGAGGCTGTGAGCGCGCGGCCCACTTCTTCTACGGCCACCTGAAGCGTCTCCCGCAGATCGAGCGAGCGGCGAATGGCGGCCACTATCTGATTGACGAGCGCCGCGCGAGTGGCCGACTCACGGGCTTCGCGGTACAATTGCGCCTGTCGGATTGCGACCGCCGCATGTTCGGCGACCGACTGGACCACGTCTATCTCCCACTGGGTCCACGAGTGGTACACTTCGCAATGGTGAAGACTGAAGAATCCTATGGGTCGGCCGCCGAGCCTTATGGCCACCGCCAGCAGCGATTTGACGCCGCCCGAACTCAGCCTTTCGCGGGTCGGGATGAGGCGGGGCTGCTGCATTATGTCGTCTGTGGCCACAGGTTTTTCTGACCTTAGTACCGCTTGAAGGTGCGCGTTGCCTCTGACAGGAACAGTCTGCAATGTCAGTTGGCGTTTGCGGCAGCACGGCGCTATGTATTCCTGAGCGATGGAGGCGCTTTCTATTTCCGGGTCCGAAACCAGCGCGAGGCGGCATCGGCAAACCGAAAGCGCCGCGCCGAGCTCGTTGACTATGGTTTGCAAAACCGTGTCCGAGTCGAGCGATCCGCGAATGGCAGAACTGATCTTGCTTATGAGGGCCTCTCGACGGGCCGCATCACGGGCCTCCCTGTAGAGTTCCGCCTGGTAGAGCGCAACGGCCGTCTGCTCGGTCACAAGACGGACCATCTTGATCTCTTCTTCGGACCAGGAGCGCGGACGGTCGAACTGCTCAAGCGCCAGCGCAGCCACCGTCTCGCCGTTATAGGCTATGGGTGCAAGGACCAGAGCGCGCACTCCAAGCCCGGTCCTTATTCCGCACTGAGCAGCCCCTTCCGTGTCGGGGACCGTTATTATCTCGCCCGCGCAAAACCGCATAAAGATTTCTTTCTTGATAAAGATTTCTTTCTTGTCGCCGAGGCTTCCGCTTTCTATGGCAAGGCCCGATTCAAGCAGGCTCGGCACAAGCACGCTGGCGCGATACTCGGCTCGCGCCGTCATCGGCAGAAGAGATGCAGGGGAGCAGGGGGGTCGGGACGCCGACTGCGGTTCCGGGACGCCGACTGCGGTTCCGGGTGCAGGGGTGCTTTTCCTCTCCCCTGCTCCCCTGCTCCCCTGCTCCCCTGCATGAGCGAAGCGGCTCCCCTGCTCCCCTGTCCCATCGATGGAATGCGTATAAATCACTGCGCGCGTCACGCTGAGGGCAGGGCCTATGCCCCGGACTGCGACTTCCAGCACGCCGTCCGTGTCGATAGCGGTCCTTATGGCCCTCAAAAGCTTGTTGAATATGGCTTCGCGGTCGGCGGCGTTCGTGGCCCTTTCCTGGGCCTGAATCTGATGTATAGTGAGGCTGAGACTCGAAGCTATAGTCTGGACGAACCTCTTTTCCTGTTTCAACCACCGTTTGCCCTTGAGACGGTAGATTATTATGGCCCCGATCGACTTCAGGTCGACGACCAGCGGCACGATCAATATGGACTTGAGGCGCTGCTTGCTCGCAGGAAGGATTCTCCCTTGCGGAAAAAGGGCGCACACTCGCGCGTCCGATGAAGCGTCTTCTATCTCTACCAACTGTGGGCCGAGCGCGACCTCGCGCGCAAGTTCGGCGTCGAGCGCGTCGAAGTATTCCGAGGAGTCCAGGGCTATGGGAGGCGCCGAGTAATGAGCGGCGACGCCGTTCCCGTCGCCGTTCAGGAGACAGACCGAGCAGCGCGCGGCCTCAAGGGCGCGTCCGAGTTCGCCTGCTGCAACTTTGAGCACGCCTTTAAGGTCCAGCGACCTTGCGGTGGCGGCGCTTATTCGGTCGAAAAGGCTCCAATACCTGTCCTGGCTGTCGCGGTCTGAAAATGGATTCGCTTTTAAAGATGATAGTCTCATTTATCAGCTATCAGCCCTCAGCTATCAGCCATCAGCTATCGGCCGTCAGTGGTCTGTTCTTTCACAAGCCTCGCCTTTCGTTATCGCAACAACGGACGGAAGCGTACTTATGAGCGGCTACGCGATTACGCGACCACGCTCCGCTGCCGGACGACGGACGAATCAAAGATTGCTCTCTTTTGTCAGATGGTCGCCGGCTATAGAGAGGGCCGAGTACCGGACCTTACGCCCGGTGGCCGGGTTTACGCGTTCGGCGCCCGGCTCTATAGCCATTTGCCGTATCTCGCGCCATGCATCGAGAGGCACGGTGTTGAAAGCACGCACCACATCGGGGTCGAAGTGCGTGCCGGAGCATTTCAATAGTTCTTCGGCGGCGGCCTCGAACGGACGGCCCGCCCTGTAAGGGCGATTCGAGGTTATGGCGTCGACGGCATCGGCCACAGCGAATATGCGAGCGCCGAGGCATATCTGATCTCCCTCCATACGATTCGGGTAACCGCTGCCGTCGTAACGTTCGTGGTGTTGAGCGACGATCTCAGTAGCGCCTTTCAGAAAATCTATGCCGCGCAGTATCTGAGCGCCGTAATCGACGTGGCGTCGCATGTATGTCCATTCCTCTTCGGTGAGCGTCCCCCGCTTGAGCAGTATCGCGTCGGGCACACCGATCTTGCCTATATCGTGAAGCAGCGCCCCGTGCTCCAGGCTTATGAGATGGCTGTTGCCGAGGCTCATCTCTTTGCCGAGCCGCAGGCAATAAGCCACCACGCGCTCGGAATGGCCTTTGGTCTCAACGTCTCGCGCTTCGAGCGCCGCCGCAAGCGCCCGCATCGTAGCACGATAGTTGATGTAGAGTTTCTCAAGCGTCGAGTTGAGATTGACGTTCGCCACATTCAACTCGTGTGTGCGCAGGCTGACAAGTTCTTCGAGGTGTTGCTCGTATTGCCGGTTGGATTTGAGCAGCGTTTGATGTCGCAAAGCGCGCTCGACTGCGGTCTCTACTTCGGAGAGATTGAAGGGTTTGGTTATATAGTCGAACGCGCCCCGGCGCATTGCCTGGATGGCGCTCTGAATGTTGAGGTTGCCCGAAATCAGCACCACCACCGTGTCCTTGCTCGACCGGCTTATCTCTTCGAGAAGTTCCAGGCCGCTCATTCCGGGCATCATTATGTCTGAGAGCACGAGGTCGTACTTCTCTTGCCTGAGATATTCGAGAGCCTCAAGGGCGTTTGTAGCCGTCTTACACTGGTACTGCTCGGACAGGAGTGAATAAAGCACGGAGAGAACATTAGGCTCGTCGTCTATAATCAGTATCCTGGCTGCGTAGTTCGATTTGTAAATCTGAGAGTGATCTATCGGGCGAGTCATCGGATTCCCCTTCAGCTATTGGTTGTACAACTCCCGCTCAATCGTTCCGTCTGTCAAGCTTCACCTGAAGATAAGCTTCACATCTGCCAAGTCAGGGGGTTTAGGCTTGCACATTCTGAGAGAAATCGCTCTGTGACTTATAGAGGGGACTGGCAGATATTAGTATAATGCGTGACATTTTGCAACACCTTTTTTCGCCTG
>JAKEHD010000442.1 GCA_022615215.1 Blastocatellia bacterium | reverse complement strand
GGGGCTTAGTTCAACACAGACTTGTGTGGCGGCTCAGGTTACGCCTGCGTGAGTTGACCACACGGCCGCGCCACACGAAGTCTTAAGTCGTTGGTGGGATGCTTCCCTTTCAACTATGTACCGACTTTAGGGAGCCGCACCCCTGTAGCGCATCTGGCCGAGAGCCGTGCATAGATGAGGCTGTGCATCGACATTGAGACTCTTCTTGAGGCAGCCGCTACGCGGCTGCCTGAATTTAGCCGGGTCTTTCAGGGCACGGAACCGGACGGCCATCGGTTTTCACGTCGCGCGAGCGACGGTTGAAATCGATCAAGGCATTCAATCGTCGCTCGCGCGACGAGGTATTTATATTCTTTCGTTTTGCAGGCGGAAAATTCCCTGCCTGAATTCAATCGCCGCTACGCGGCGGATTTGTGAACGCGCTTCCTTCACGTCAACATGGCCTTCTGCACGAATTCGATCAGGAGTTTGCTGCGGTCATCCGTTTCAACCGTCTGCCGCAGCCCTTCACTGTTGATGGGCACAACGAGAAGGTCGCCACTGCTTGATCGCAATGACTCTTTCTCAACCGTCTCGGCGAAATCTTCCGTGCATATCAGAAAGCCCAATCTGCATCGCCCGCGCCGGTTTTCCATCTTCTCTTTGAACAGGACGAACTCGTTCTTGCCGACCCGCTGAGACTTCCAGTTTTTGCACTCTACGAGAATGATGTCGCCCTGCCTCTGCCAGAAAGGGTGGCGGCTCTCGTTGCAAAAGACTATATCGATCTCCTCTGTGGCGGTGTTGATGTTGCGGTCTATTTCGATGAAGCCCTCTACGCTTGCGAGCAAAGCCGCCAACAACTCTTCGAGAGCCTTGCCTTTCTTTTGAGCGTTTCTGACTCGCCTTGATTCTTCGTGCTTGGCGCGGATGAGCAACTCGCGGTCGGCTATGAGGTGGGATGTGCGAATGAACTCATTAATCTTGAACGTGATCACATCCATGAAGTCAGCTTCTTTAGGCACGAAATCCCGCGCCCCGCGATTCATCGCCTCAACTGCTTTGGGAATGTCGCCATAAGCACTGATCATAATCACCTGAGTTCGCGGCTTTAACCGCTTGATCTCCGATAGAGCGTCAAAACCTTCCGTGCCCGTAGGCATTCGCATATCGAGTAATACCAGATCATAATCTTCGGCCTTGATTTTCTCGATAGCGTCGCTCGCGCTAACGGCTTCCGTTATCACAATGTCTGTTCGCCCGCGGAATAGAGCTTTCAACAAATCGCGCCATGCCTGGTTATCATCCACGATAAGCAATCGCAGGTTTCTACTTTCCATCGGACCTCCTATATCCATCCGCAGGCAGTTCTATCGTGATGGTCGCGCCCGGTTCACCGGGATTGTTCGCTATAGCGACCCGGCCTCTATGTCCTTCCTCGACTATGCGCCGGACGAGGGGCAATCCAAGCCCCGCGCCGTGCTTGCCCAGTTTCGTTGTAAAGCCGATGTCGAAAATCCGGCTCAAATGTTCTCGCTTGATTCCCGGTCCCGTGTCGCTGACGGTGATGATTATGCGATCTCCTTCCTGCCGGGCGGCGGCCGTGATTTTGCCGACACCTTCGATTGCTTCAATCGCGTTCAAAAGGACGTTGCGCAATGCTTGAGCGATGAGCTTGCGGTCGATGGAAGCACTCCCTGTTTGCCCCGGTTGATGGCAAATATCGATGTTGTTTCGTCCGCATTCCGCGCGCACTTCATCGAGAGTCTCCGCAAGCAGTCGATCTATATCTGTCGGCTCGCGGTCGGGAGATAGCGGACGGGCGTAGTCAACATATTGATTCACTATTTCATAAGCCACATCGGTTTGCTTCGATATTTGCCGGATATACTCGGCAATCTCCTCTTTATCGAGGTCAGGTTGAGTCAAGGCTTTGTTCAATAGTTGGGCGAATCCCTTGAGCGGCCCGATAGCATTCTTGATTTCATGTACGATGAAGGCCCGCGTCTCTTCGAGCGCCTTTTCGCGCCCGATTTCCTCGGCCATAACAAGGGCCTCTGCCCCTTCACCGAAGCATTGCAGCCTGCGAAGAAACCTCTCCCGCGCATCAGCAGCCGCGCTCCGCACTTCATCCACAGGATCGTTTTCGGCCAGCCGCGACAACTCTTCAAGCAACCGCGCATCGCCAATGTAATACCCGGCGACCTGCACGGCCCTTCGCCTCACGAAATCATTTACGCTGTGGAGGGCTTTCGCTACCCCACCGGCAATCGCGTTATCGTCTATCTGCCCTAGCGCAGAAGCCGCTATCCAATGCAGGTAGTTGTTCTCATCCTTCAATGCCTTGATCAAAGCATCAACGGCTTGCTTAGAGCCTATCTGCCTCAGCACAACAGCCCCGGTCTTGCCCATGCCGATGTAAATAGGCTTCAATACCTTGATCAAAGCATCAAGGTATTGCTCAGAGCCTATCTGCCCCAGCGCAGAAGCCGCTCTCCTACGCACGTTGCTGTCCTCGCTTTGTAAAAGAGGCGTGACGCGGCCCGCGATGAAATCAAGATGCTCGCTACGCGCCGCAGAGAAGCTGCGTGCAATAACCTCCGTGTAATGAGTCTCTTCGATGCTGCGCCCGGTGACGAATTCGATCAGCCGGTCTGTTAGCTTCGTCAGATGTTCTCGGCTAAGTTTTGACGCATAAGCCAGACCGCGAGCGCGGAGGCGTAGACTTGTGTAGGTCAATGAATCGGGCAATCGCTCAAGCGCCGTGTAGAGCGCGTCCGGCTTGCTCACAAGCCCCAGCGTCATCGGCAGCGCCTCCATCTCTGCCAGCGTAGGGTTGAAATAGGCGCGGCAGAAAATCTTCTCGCAATCTTCGCGCTCCGACAGCGCCACCGCCGCCAGGTATTCTTGAATCGTGAGATGGGCGAATGCGTAAACGTCCGTCCCTACCTCGCGCAGCAGGGGCGTCGCCTTCACGTCGGCGGCCAGCAGATACGGATTAACGTCTCGCAGCTTCGCCTCTTCAATGAATCGCTTCGCCTTCTTCAATATCACATCGCCTGTGAAGACGAGCCGCGCCGCCTCGCGCCCGTCCCCTTCCGCTTTCACGTCATCAATCAACAATCGCTCGAAGGCCAGTTGTTTGAGAAAATCGAGCTTGAGCCTGCCCTCCGGGTCAAGGATGTTAAAGTCGGATCGCTTGACCGATTTCTCGCGGTCCAACTGCACGACCAGTTGCCAGACTATTTGCCTGTAAAGCTCAAGCCTCTCGCCTGTGATCTCATCTTGACCGCGCTGAAGCCTGACTATGACCGCGAGCAGAAACGGGACTCGCGCAAGTTCTCGCAACTCCGCGCGCCGCCGGAGGTTTTGAAGAAGAAGCTTTATCACCGCGTCGCCGCTGTAGTAATGGTCGAGGAATTCTTCTATCTGCTGCTGATTGAAAGGCGCTATCTCCATCTCCTTCAGCCCTTCGAAGCGCGCCTGTAGCGCGTAAGGCCGCGTTGAGATGATCAGGGTGTTATCACGATGCGTATCGCGGACGAACCTGTTGACCGAATCGCACAGCGCGGGAAAGAAGCCCGCCCCGCTCACTTCGTCGAGGCCGTCGAGAAAGATCGATACTTCGCCTGCGGCGAGGCGTGCAAAGAATGCTTCCCTCAATCGCTCGCGTTCCGCCGGATGAAGTTGAACCGAACCAGCTACGGCCCTGTCGAATAGCAACTCGGCCAGGTCGTGCTTTGCCTGTTTGAAAGCTTTCTCGGTTACGGTTTTGAGTTCGAGAAAGACCGGCAGGCGCTTATTCTCTCCGAGCGTCTTCCAGGCCAGATAGCGGAGCAGGGTGGTCTTGCCGCAGCCGGGCGCTCCGGTGATTACGGCTTGCGTCCGCCCGCGCAATAGCTCATCGGGTTTGACCGCGCGTTTGATTTTGCCGCCGCGCTCTCCCGGCCCTGCCGTTTGATCGCCTCTATCCTCGCGCGAAAAAATATCGCGCCGCCGACGCATCTCCGAATCCATCAGGCCCAGGTATACTGCGTGAAGGGGCGGGCGCTCGTACTCTTCAATGATGTTGAGTTCGACAAATACTTTCTCAAGCTCGCGCGCCTCGGCTTCGCCGAAGATGTAGACCTTGCTGACGCGCTCGGCGAGGCGCTCGCGGTAATCGCTTATCAAGTCTTCATCGCTTTTAATGGTTGGACGAGCGGCTGTCTCTTCAGAAGAAATCGAACCTGGCTTGCTCTTTTTTGTCCTGGGCTTTGCGGGTTCGGGGTCCAATTCCCCGTCCAACTGCTTGAGGAAATCGCCCGCCTTGCCGTCGAGAAATTGCATTCCTCGCTGCTCCCATCGCTTGCGAAACAACTCCCATTGTTTGCGTTCAGGCGCGTCATCGGCAGGAAACGGGCCTACTACAAAGGAGCGAGGCTTGAGATTGCCGAGCCGGTCCAGCACCTCGTAATAAATCTCTTGCAAGTCGCTATCGACAAGGCCGCAGCCCACAAAAAGCACGGTCTTTTGCGAAAGGTCCGAGAGCAGTTTTTCCCTGAGTCCTTCGGGCACGGGATGGCGGCGATAGTCTTCGTTTGTTATGACTATGCGTTCGGGGTCGTTGAGGTCTCCGTGAATCTTGATGATGGTAGGGCGGTCGAGTGCGCCTATGAAAGGGATTTGTTTATCGCGGACGATCACTATGGGTTGCCGTCCGAGCAGATAGGCCGCGTGCTCGAAGAGCGGTTCGAAGTTTGTAGTGATGATAGTGGGAAAGAGTTTGATCGCAAGGCGATGGGCCTCGCCGGGTTCAAGCCCGTCTGCGCCGAAGATTTCATGCAGCAGCAGTATGAGACGCCCGCGCCCGAAAGCGGTCTCGTAATCTTCGGCAAGCGCCGCGAAATCGAATACCTGATCTTCTTTCGGCTCATCGTGGAGATGGCCTTCGGCGTGAAGTTCTGAAGCGAGGCGATAGCCAAGCCCTCGGCCGGTGGGGAGCTTGCCCCCGCCTTTCATTTTCGCTTCGAGCGAAAATCCCGCGCCCGCATAGAGGACGCAGGTTTTCTCTCTGACCGATTCCAGCAATTGCTTTGGAACCGGCATCGAACCGGCCGTTTTTTTTGAACCGCGCGACGCCATACCTGATCGACCATTACTCGAAGGAGACTGCCAGGGCGGCTTGCCTGAAAGCCGTTCTCAAACACTTGCATTGAAAGCCTATTCGCGTGTGGTTTGGATGTCAAACCATCGGCTTGCAACTCGATCGTCGAATGGTCGATACGACTTGTGCTATTTGAACCTTGTAGATGAACAAGGAGGCTAAGAAGCG
>JAKEHD010000006.1 GCA_022615215.1 Blastocatellia bacterium | reverse complement strand
GACGATTCGGCCCCTCTACTAAATGAGCCGGTGAACGCTTACGAAAAACTATTCTTGATGCGCATCTAATGGTTGTGGAAGCCAAGCTCAACCGCAGAAAGGAAGTCACCATGAACAGAGTCGAGGTTGTATTTGATGAGGAGCTAATCGCAGAACACGCTTCGCATACGGAACCGGCCTTGCTGCTTTTGCGAATGGAAGCGAAAATCAAAGCCGTGCGCCGCTTGCTTCATCCATCAGAGCAGGACGAACAGGCGCGCATAGATCAGGAGTGCAAATCAAACCAGGGGAGATATTGAGACTATGAAACCGATTCTTGAGCAGAGCGCGCCCATGCAGGCGCAAAGCGATGGATTGAGCAAAGAGTTACTTGGCCGTGTGCCTGTCAAATTGAGCTACACGGTGATTGACGATGACGGCAATGAGCGTGAGCACGGTTGCAAGATCGTTCTTCGCCGCCGGACCTTTGACGAGATTCGCGCCGAGGCCCGCGATCAGGCGGCAGCAGAGGAGAAAGGCGAGACCTTAGACGAGCCGCGACCGGCAGAGCGCATAGCCCAACTCATCATTGCAGAGCCGGAGGGCTTCACCGACTTTCCGACCGATGAACGACCAGTACCGGAGCGGGCGAGAGAATATTTCTCAGACCCGGTTATGGAGGCCATCGGAGATCAGATCGTCGGGCGTTATGTCGCGCTCTCTTATCCGAGGGAGCTTTTTCGCAGCCGTTAGAATCATCGCTCGGATGATGATCTACTTCGGCAAGGCGGCGCGCAATCTCGGCCCGTCGTATTACTGCCCGGCTTGCACGCGGCCCGAAAAAGACCTGACGGCGCGGCCCGTCCAGTGCCCGGACTGCGAGCTTTCACGGCTCTATCAAAAGCATCTGGCAAGAATCCAGGAGCAAGCTATAGAGTTGCACGGCGACGCGCACACGCGCCCGTGCTGGCCGTTTGCGGATTGCTCGATGGAGCGCGCCTTGAGGTTCTATGATTATGTCCAGATGGCCCTGACGGTGAGTGATGGTAAGATCGCTCCCGATTGGGATGAACTGACCGTCCGGCTTGCCCTCATAGTTCAACAGGAACGCGATCATGCCAGAAGCTCGGACCTGTGGAACGAAGAACAACAACTCAGGTTTTTGAGGAGTCAGAATGCCAAATAAAGTTGAAGTCGGCTTTGTAGCGAAAGATGAAAACCTCAAGGCAACCCTCACGCAGATAGAGCGACAGCAAACCGAGCTTGCGCGGTCGCTGACCTCGACCGGCCAGATCAGCGACCGCGTGTTGTCAGGCACGGCGCGCAACTGGCGTGAAGTCGAGAGGGCCGCAACAAGCGCGACTGAGGCTCAGGAGCGCGCCGCCCGCGCGCTATCGCGTCGTGAAGCCGCCCTGCAAACGAGTGTGCCGGTCACGCCGGGAGTCGGACGCGGGCAACTCGTTTCAACCCAGGCCGACCGCAGCCGAGAGTTTGCCCTTGCTCGCCAGCATGAAGAGTTCCTTGCACTCACGGCGCAGCGCCACACGGAGATCGCAGAGAGAGCGCGACGATCTGAGGGCGCAACCCGGAGCTTCGGCCGTAGTGGAGTCGAGGCGTTCAACCAGACCGAGCGAGCGGGGACGGCTTTGAATCTGACCCTTGATGCAATAGGCCAGAAGCTCGGCCCGGCGGGAGCGGTTACAAGCCAGTTCGGAAGCGGGCTACAGCTTGTGGGCGGGGGCTTTCTCGCGCTTGCAGGAACGGCGACGGCGGCCATCGCAGCACTGGCCGTTGCCGCGATCAAAGCATCTGAGGATGCGCGCAAAGCAGCCGAATCCGAGCTTCAAAAAGTTCGTCGCCTTGCCAATCAATTCGACCGGCAGACCTTCAAAGAGCAAAGCGACGAGCTGGCGCGCCAGCGTGCCTTGATCGAAGAGATCAACGAGACCCGAAAGCGGGGCGCGGTTGATGCGCTTCAGATCCAGCAGCGCATAAGAAAAGAGTTTCCAGACCTGGCGCTGGAAGCCGGGGCCGGGGGCTTCGAAGTCGCATTACGCGAGAGCTTCACACGGCGACAGCGCCAGAGGGCCGAGGCCGAGGCTGCTTTGCAGGCGCGCGGCGACCGCAACAACATATTCGATCAGGCCGGAAAGCCTTTCAAAGAGTTCGCGGGCGAGTTCCGGTCTGTCGAGCAGATCAATCGAGAGCTTGACCGCTTGCGCGATCAGTTCCGGGCGACCGGCGATGTGATAGCTTACGAGCAAGAACTAAAGAAGCTGGCTACAAGTTACGAAGAAGCTGACAAACGCGCACGCGAGGCCGCCCGCGCCGCGCAGGAATTTGAAGAGCGTCAGCGCCGCGCAAGAGTTGAAGCCGCACAGATGCGCGAAGCACTACGCAGCGTTGATCAGACACTCGCAGGCTTGCGCGCCCAGACGCAAAACAATCCGTTCGTCTCGCAGTTCGAGGAGGCCCGCATCTCGATCGAACGCTTCAAAGAGCAAGTGAAGGACTTGGGCGCGCAAGGCCGTGAAGCCGCCAAAGAGTTCGAGCAGCTAACACTTCAAAACCTGTCGGGCGATGTATTCAGAGCAAGGCTTGCCAGTGGCGACCGCTTGCTTGCCTTGCAAAAAGAGCAAGCCTTCTTGCGCGCCGGGCAAGGGGGCCAGGGCCTCATCGAGGAGTTGGCCACGCGAGATCGCCAGCGCGGAGAAATCATCCGTGAGATCGAAAGCCGCCGACGTGAGGGCACACTTTCCGGCAGTGAGCAACTGGGGCTGCTCGCGCGGCTCAATCAAATAGGCGTGCCGCGAGAGCGCGACCTGATAGAAGAGGATTTCAGGCGTAGAGAGATTCAGGCGGCCGAAGGGGCCCTCTCGCGCGCACAGGGACCGGCGCAACAGGCCGTTGCCGTTGAAAGGATACTTCAAGCTACCAGCGACATCTCCAGGTTGAGCGAGCAGGAAATCACTCTTCGCCGCCAGGCCCTGGAGCAGAGCATCCGTATAGAAGAGAAGAAACAGCAGGCCGCCGAAGAGTTCCAGAAAAAGCAGGTAGAGATTCAAGAGGGCACGCTGACGATTTTGCAGGAGTTGAGCGAACAATTGAAGAGCGGCGCAGTCATAACGATCAAAGACGAAACGACAGAAACGGTCGAGTTTGAGCGCCTGGGCATAGCCCCTCGACCTTGATTGCAACTTGAGGAAAAAGATCGCAGTAACAAGAAGCCTTCCCCGCGAAGGGCGCGACGGCTCAGAGTTCTACCACGATCAGAAGTATGAATGCGAGGGCGCGACGGGTGCGCCCTGATAAATGGTTATTGCTACACTTCGAACAACAGCGTATGCTGGCTGTGGCCCATAGAGCCGATGATGTTGAACTGGCCTTCGATACTGCCTTCGCTCATAGTCCAGTCGAGAGCAAAGAGCTTCGCGCCGCGCCAGCCGGTGAAGATCATGCTTCCGTCCTTGTCTATCTCTATCAGGCCGGTGTGATGCTTTGCGCTCTTACTTGGGGGCGCATAGAAGCCTTTGCGATGGAGAAAGGTTTCCACCTGGCCTATCACTTCGAAGTTGACTTGCGGGGCTTCGTAGGGCTGGCGGTCAAAGTCAAATATAAAGATCGTATCCCGTCCGATTACGAACTCAAGGTAAAGCCCGGTGTAGTCGCAGAGATCGAAGACCGTAGGGCGGGGCTGGGAAGATGGTTTCAGCTTGTCAGGCTGCGGTTGCTTGTTCTTCTCGTCAGGGCCTCTGTCCGGACTTGCAAGATCGACCAGGCGGCCGATGTCTTCGCGGATGTCGAACGGAGTGCCCAACTGGTTGTTGGCCTCGACTACAGCGTTCTCAAACAGGTCGCGCACAACTTCGGGCGTGCGACGATCGTCGAGCAGGTCTTGAAGATGCAGAGTGAACGCGCGGAACTTTGCGCGCCAATCGTCCGACTCGCCGTCGGTCGGTTGCTGGCTGTCTGTCTCCGACCCTGAGACAAGCCAGGCCATTGCGGCCCATCGCGGGTCGTCCATCTGGATTTGCAAGAGTTGTTTTGCGACCTCTATGTTCGGATGGTCCGAAGAGTCGAGGGTGAACAACTCGGCAACTGAAAGAACGGGCGCTACCGCGTAGTCCGGCAATACTGATAGCGCGAGTTCTATCAGGTTCAATCTGGCCGGATTCGACTGATGGGGGGTCAGTCTGCCTTTCGTCAATGGTTCCTGCTTTCTGTCAGCTTGTGGTTGCTTGTTGCATCGTTTCTTGCTCATTATTGGTTAGCCTCCTTTTGGGGGTAGTGAGAGCGGGCCGGTTACTCTTTGCGCGAGGTCGGCCCGCTTTCGTGGTTATTGCCGATGCCGGCACAGGTGCGCGAGCAGGGCCTCTGCTATGGCCTCAGCCCGGGCGCCATAAACGCAGAAGATAAATTGCTCTCCGCATGCCCGGCACTCTTCAAAAGAATTATTGGCGTCCTCAGAGTGTATGAATCGTGCTGCGAAAGATTTCATGGTGATCCTTCCAAGGTGCGGGCCGGAAATATCTCTGTGATGTTTATTCAGAAATATTCCGACCCTTAACAAGTGTCAACTTCGCACTACAGCCGGGCGGAGTCCCTGCATGTGATCGATCAGATCTTCGTTCGCAGAGAGCAGGCACGCGCGGCTATATGTGATGGCCTGCTCGAACGTCTTGATCGAACCGGCCGGGTTGCCGATGTAGTGCGCTGTGATGAAGTGGCCCCGGCCCGTCGGGAAGCCGTAGCGAACATGCCAGCAATCCGGCGCAGTCGGAAAGAACAGACATTCAAAGCCTTCAAGCCAGAGTCGAAACCGAACGCGCGCTTCGAACTGACTCTCAGCGTGTAAGAGCGCGCCAGTATCACACTCTGCGAAGGAGAGGCAACGGGCGCACTCGGCCAGGTGCGCCCGTGTGCGGGAAATCAGATCGTTCACGCGCGGGCCTCGCGCGTAGCGTAGGACAGTAGAACGCCTTGCCTTACCGTTTGCCCGACGGCCAGACAAATTGGGCAGTCGAGACCGGCTGGCAACTCCCTATCGCTTAGGTCGGCTTCACCTAAGCGATAATGAAATTCATGGCCGGTTGGTAGCTTCTGCGGCATCTTCTCGCCGCAGATCGCCACCCGGCCCGTTCCGTTTGAGCAAACAATGATGTGCTGCATGGTCCCTCCATTAGTGCGCGTAATGCGCGGTGTAGAAAGCCCGGTTGATGTCGTGGGCCGGATGCGCCCGGACATGCTTCAAGTTGAAGGCCCATCGCTTCGATAGGGCGCTAATCTGTCCGCCTATCGAACCCCAGGCTTTGAAATCTCCGATCGTCGAGTGATGGGCAACGTGGCAAGCTCGATGCGTCGGCACTACTTGAGAGCCGCCGTGTGATTTGTAAACCGGGTGATGCATTTCGACATCACCCGGCGCGATAAGTTCATTGCAGAGGGTACAAGTCATATTTCGATACCCTCCAATCTGACCGCTCTCTTGCACTTGTAGATCGAGCAATCACGATGAAGGCCCGCGCGGTCGCATTCGGACTTGACGAGTATTTGACCGTTCGGTGTCTCGACAGGCACGGCCCCGGCCCATGCTTTGGCTTCGATCTCTTCAGACCAATCGCCGTAGGCTTGCCATTCGTCTTCGTCGGGCGTGGCCATCAGGCTTTGAATCTCGGCCAACTCAGCCGGGTCTGTGGTGTAGAAGTCTTCGCTCTGGATTTGCGTATCGAAAGAATCGTGGTAGAGTTTCATTTGATGTGATCTTTCTCCCGCTTATTGCGGGTTGGAAGTCGAAAGGCCGGACGGTTGCAGCCATCCGGCCTTTCGTGTCTATTCCTGTTCAGAGAGCCAAAGTTGATACTCGTTCCACTCTCTGATTTCGGCCAACTCTTCATCGGTCCATACTTCTTCAACGGACGCGCATAAGTCTTCGGGTTCACAATCAACCTCAGACGGATGAACATAGGTCGGGTCATACAAGCGGTCGGCCAGTGCAAGATTTGACATGGCGTGTTTCCCCTTTCGTGGTAGGTTGTCGTTTGTGTGGGTGCTGTAGGTGTGTTGTCGACAGAGTTACTATTCTTGGCTCTGTCTTGCGCCCGTCGGTTCTCAGCACGAGTAGCGGTGTTGATGTTTCAGAGCTTCGATCGAAGTCTCTGTCAGACCCTCGAACCTTCGCGCTTATCAGCGTGGCAACGGATTGTTCCGCAAGCTGCCCTCCGCCTTTATCTTCAAACATCATAAATCCATATCGTACTACGGATTTTATCACAGGTTTGTTCCGTGTCAATTGAAAAATCGTATGTCGCTATGGATTTTTGTTGAAAGTCCGGGCGGCCTGGCTTATGATTGGTTTGCGGGAAAATGCGTAGCGTGCTATAGATTCTCGTTATGAAGGGAAAAGACTTGTTGACAACCAAGCAATTTGCCGATGAAGTGGACGCGCCTTATACGACCGTCATGGGATGGCTGAGAGACGGACGCATTCCCGAAGCGGAGTTTGATGATAGTCACCCGCGCGGGCGCATTTGGTATATTCCCCGGTCGGCCGTGGCCAGGTTCAAGAATCCCGAAACCAAGCCGCGAAAAGGCCGCCCGCCGAAGCAAGAAAGGCCCAAAGCGAAGAAACCTCGATCTGCGAAGAAAGGCGCATCATGAGCACAGACGACACCAGGAAGCTGCCCGAAGGCTTCGACATCATAATCGCCCGGCTTGACTCATTCGAGAAGCGGATGGATTCATTCGAGCAGAATGTAGCGACCAGGCTTGATTCATTCGAGCAGGCTGTAACCGCACGCATGGATTCATTCGAGCAGCGTCTTACGGCGCTCGAAGAGAAGGCCGACCGGCAGGTGATAGAAACCCGTCCTATATGGGAGCGGGCGCTTGCTGAGATAGCAGAGACGCGCGCGGAGATGGGCAAGGGCTTTCGCAATGTCGAGCGCCGCCTTGAGATTGTGAGCTCCGATATAAACCAGATGCGCGCTTCCTTGCGCGACCTGGAAGACCGTCTCGACAAGCTCGATCACCAACCGTCTTAGATCATGGCACGCACAGGCATACCGCCTTACACCGAACCCGCAGCGCAGACACTTCGCTGTCTCTGCGGTCGTCTTTACCTTGTCCATGTCGGCGCAACGAGCGCGCCGCGCCAGGCGAGGGAGCGCGACCGTCGGCTCTCGGCCCGGTTCGTAGATGCGCGCGAGGTGCCGTTTATGACGTATGAGTGTGGCCAGGCGCTCGACTTCACAGGGGCAGGGAACTCCAAAATTTTACGGCCGCATCCCGGCAAGCCAAGCGCCGTCAACAAAATGCAGGGAGTCAGGGTGGGTTGCAACCCACCCTGGGCGCTACCAGCACCCCTGACACCCGTAGCGGAGATATTAACGAGTCGTCACACTCTACTCTTTTCCCATATATGAAGAGTGTGACGACTTCACCCGACGACGGGGCCTCGACCGTCGTCGGGAACGGTTCATTGAAAAGATCGAGGGGCGGCAACCGATTAAAGGGGAGATATGAGCAAATCAACTTTGGAGTATATAACGCGACTCTCAGACCATCTTTCCGCCGAAGAGAAGCTGAACCTGGTCGAGCATCTGGCCCGAAGTCTGCGCATGCCCGACACTGGCGAAAGAAAAGAGCCGAAAGATTTGTATGGGGTCTGGAAAGGCCGCATCGCTTCAGACTTCGACATAGATTCGGCCCTTTATGAGATCAGGCATGAATGGGAGAAAGAGTGGCCGGAGAACTTCAAGCAATGATCCTATACGTGACCGACACTCACTCTCTGTTCTGGTATCTGATCGCCTCGCCTCACCTGAGCGCGAAAGCGAAAGACGCGTTCGATCAAGGCAAGGCGGGGCTTGCTTTGATCTATGTGCCCGCGATAGTGCTGGCAGAGCTTTATTACCTGAACGAGAAGTTGGGCGGCGCGCTCTCGTTTGCCGATGAGTATACGCGCCTGAGTTCGAGCGGGCAGTTTGTGTTTTTGCCTCTGGTGCCTGAAGAGATACTCGAATTCGATGCGGACGAAGCGGTAACGGAGATGCACGACCGAATTGTAGTCGGGGCAGCGCGACGACTGGGCGCGACGCTCATATCGAAGGATCAGCAAATCACCGCCGCAGGCATCGTGCCTCTGGTATGGTGATGACACTTCGGCTCGCCTGACTCGTGCCTGATCAGTGCGAGGACAGCCGCGTTTTCCCGGACGCGGTTGGCGGGCCGTAACAACACGGGCGCTCGACGGGAGGGGCTGAGATGGGAAGAAAAAAGAGGTCAGAGAACAAATCTAACAAGTGCGCTCTGGGAGTCGATAATTTTTGGATTTTTGAGACCCCGGCCGGTCATGTTCGCATAGAGGTTCACAAGAATAACACACTTCTTGTTCTTGCTGACTATGATCGGATTTCTCTTCTTAACTGCTTATCAGAGTATATTCTATTTGATCGCTGTGAAGATGCTCTCATGCAAGTCGGCGAGTCGCCGGAATTTAGAGATACAATCGGCTACAAGAAAGGAGATACCTATGAGTTCCTATGTGGCAAAACGGAGATGTGGTTCCCGTATTTAGCAAGACCCCTCCCCTACTTGGACGAATTAGAATCGCGTCCTCTGTCGAAAAAAGAGGACGATGAGTTATTCGAATTGATGAAGCACGAGGACAAAGCTAATGAGATATGGCTCAAGGAGGAAGAGAAGCTTGATAAGGAAGAATGGCAATCCGTGAAGACCGCCGCGATTCAGGCAGAGGGATACTTTCGAAGTCACGTTGCAGAAAGATTATTTCAGGCAATGAAACAACTCCTCCTGGAAGCCGCTCTGTCGGCTCGTGATGGCGAAGTTTCTGTTGATAAGGCTCGCAAGCTTGCACGGTTTACAGAGCCACCCAAACCATGTTTTCCCGTGCGTGGCAGGGGAGGCCGCAAGGCGGCCGTGGACCTGTCTGATTTGCCCAAGCATTACGAAGTTACTTATAAATCTGTCAAGAGAGCCAAACGTATACGCAAGGACAATGAAGATCTTGACTGGAAAGCAATAGTAAAAAACGAACTTCCCAATATGGACCAGGATCTTATTGACAGGATAGATGAGCAGTCAGAGTTGCCTGAAAGCCTGAAAACTGCCTTGAGTGACAAAGGCGGTACTTCAGCGTGTAGTGATATCGCACTCGAATGGGCCGCACGGCTTTGCTGTGCGACACCCTATCAATACACACTCGGCTATCTTCGTACACGAAAAACAAACCGTTCCCAAAAACAGTAACTTTCATTCTTGGATTTGAAAGTACTTGAACTCTCTCAGAAACAAGTACATTCAATATTCAAAATGAACATATCGGTTTTTGCTCGATTTCATGACCTTTCAAAATATTTTTGAAGAGGGCTAGCTTTCGATTTCACGTTTCGCTTACCCTGTGGCCGTCAGTCGCCGCTGTAGTTGTTCATCGGCGTCTGGCGGCATTCCCATTTGCGAAGGAGAATTTCATGAGCACTCACGCGCTAACCCCACAACCAACCCCACAACCAACCTCGCAAGCAACTGGCGACCCCGTAGGCGCGGCCCTGCCCAAGGTCGGCTACAGCTACAAAGAGGCGCAGGCGATCACCGGCCTCGGCAGAACGTCGCTATGGAAAGCCATGAAGGATGGAAGGCTCAAATGCTTCAAGGTCGGACGCAGGCGGCTGTTTTCGCCAAAGCATCTGAGCGACTTCATGAAGTCTTGTGAAAAGTGAAAAGCCCGCAGCGCGCAAGCGGCAGGCTTTCTCACCTCAAGACCGGATGAACGGGATGGTTGAACTATGAATAAACTATCACAGCAAGCCTGTAATATCACTATCTTTGCGGACGGTCTCTGCGAGCCTCGCAATCCCGGAGGCTTCGCGTGTTGGGGATGGGTCGCGCTCTCGTCTGACAATGAAGAGATAGCGAGCAGTCGCGGCTGCATAGGACAGGGCGAGGGGATGACAAACAACGTCGCCGAGTATAGGGCCGTGATCGAGGCGCTCGACTGGGCGGCCCGCAACAGCAGCGTGCGAACGGTCGAGGTCTTCACCGACAGCCAGCTCGTCGTAAGGCAGATCAATGGCCAATGGGCCTGTCGCGCTGCCAACCTGCTGCCACTGCTTGAGCAAGCACGCACCCTTATGGAGCAGACGCGCGCAACTCTCAGGTGGATACCGAGAGAGCAAAACGAGCGTGCCGACCGGCTCACTCGCATCGCCTACAAGGAAGCGAGGAAACCGGCGAGATGAGAGACGACCGGAGCGGCCTCACAGAATCCGACTTTGCGAGCCTGGCCAGGTCTTACATCGACCGCGATCTGGCACGCGAAGCCGGATTGTTTCGGGTGGACTCACACGAGGGCGCGCAGCTTGTAGGCCAACCGCTTACCGCTTACCGCGACTTTTCAGGAATGGCCATTCCTTACTACCGGCCCGGAAGCGCGGACGCGCGCGAATACAGATTGCGCCGCGACAATTCCGACCGCGAATTACAAACAGACGGCTCATACAAAGAGAAGGCAAAGTATCTATCACCGCCCGGACGCGGCCTGATGTTCTACTATTCGCCGCGCACTCATGAACGATGGCTTGCCGATACGTCTATGCCCATCCTGATGGTCGAGGGCGAAAAGAAAACTCTCGCCTGCTCGCGCGTGGCCTCGCACAACCGCAACGGCGACGAGCCGCGATTCTTTCCCGTCGGGCTGCCGGGCGTTTGGGGATGGAAGCGCAATCATAAGGGAGTAAGCGAACCTATCCCGGACTTCGACGACGTTGTATGGGATGGCCGGACGGTGATCATCCTCTTCGATTCGAACGTGTGGACGAACCATAAGGTCAGGGCTGCCCGTACTGCCCTCGGTATCGAGCTACAATCACGCGGCGCGAATGTCCTTATAGCCGAGATGCCGAAAGACTGCGGCGTGAACGGGCCGGACGATCTGGCCGGGCGCGACGGCCCTGAAGCTATCCTGGAGATAATCGAGCCGGCGCGCCCGATGGTGAGCTATGAATCCAGGCGCGCACATTACGCCACGCGCGACCATGCGGCGATGAACGATTGCGCGAAGCTGCTTATGGCCGAATGGGGACTCGACAGCGAAGACAAGGAAACCTTCGAAGCTCTCAATTGCAAATGGGGCGGCCGGGCCACAAAGCAATTTCGGGCGACACACGTCGATATCTACAAACGAATTCATAAGCTGCCCGAATCGGCGGATGTTGTCGACAAAAGAAAGGCGTCGGATTTCGTGAAGTATCGCATCAAGAAGCTGAGGGCTACCGTTGAGAGAACACTAAACTTTGAGCTTGTAAAAATCCTTGAGCCTGGCGGCAAGATCAACTCCAAGACCGGCGCTCGCCTGGGAACGCTTTACGAGATCGATCATAGCCCCTTCCAGCGAGTGTTTCGCCGGGCGCTCACTGATCCTGAGTATGGCAGCAATCCGGGCCGGGCCAGAGAGCGCGCCGCCCGATACGTCGCAGAGAAGACGCTTTCAGACGAAGCGGCCAGGGAAGCCGTCAGGCTGAGAGAGCGACGGCGGGCTGAACTTGAAGCGCAGGCCGAGCGCGATGCGGCTGCCGCACAGATCGATTATGAAAAATGGCTGAGGCGCGAGGCCCTGAAAGTTCGCCAGGTTATGATCGATGCGGGCTGCACGCGAGTCGAGGTCGACAACTATTTCCGCAACCGGGCCGAGTCGCTGATTCAAGAGCCGGACCCGGTTCTGGTCGCTCAGATGGCTTTCGAGGTCGGCCTTGCCCGCCGGACGGCTAGGTTGAAAGAGCGAATGAGCGGGGCCGAGAAATCCGAGACACACCTGGCGGATTATATGCGCGGTCGAGGCAGGGAGCTCCAAAATTTTACGGCCGCATCCCGGCAAGCCAAACGCCGTCAACAAAATGCAGGGAGTATGGGGGTGATGCATCACCCCCATACTTCGAACGCGTCTCTCTCTACTCATGATGGGAAAACCGATGAATCGACACACTCTCTTTTCCCATACATGAAGAGTGTGACGACTTCACAGTCGGACGGGGCCGCGCCCGTCGTCGGGAACGGAGCGCAGAGACGGACATGGAAGGGATAAACAAACTCATTGAGCATGCCGCGACGGCCGGGCTTACGCTCTCAGTCGAGGGCGCGGAGCTGGTGATCGAGGGGCTGGAGTCGGATGAATCGCTGGCCCTGGCCATCCTCGCGCGCAAGGCGGAAGTGATAGCCGCGCTTTCAGGGGATCCCGAGCTGCCCGTCTATGATTTCACTCCCATTGAGGTCGATGGTCCCATGCGCTGTCACTCCGATGGCTGTTTGGGGTGGGTCAAGCTTTTAGGCGGGCGCGGTGTCTGTGACCGTTGCGGGCTCAGTCATCGCATCGTCAGCCGACTCGCGCCTGTGGTCATCGCGCGGGACACCCCTTAAATTGAGAGGTCAAACTATGAGCAGTCAACCCATAGAAGATTACCAACCCGACGGGCCGCCGATCGAAGAGATCGCCACCGAGGTCGCCTTGATTCTCACCCGGCGACTGTCGGCCAAAGACATCGTGCGCCTTCTTCAAATCGTCTTCTTGGAAGTAGACGAAGCGGCCGAGCTTCTTAGAGTCGAACCCAAGACCATCCGCGCATGGGTCTCTCAGGAGAAGATTCCCTATCGCAAGGCCAATGGCCGGGTGATCTTCATGCTTGCGGAGCTGCTTCAATGGACCTTGCCTGAAAATGACCGTCACTCTCAGCATAGACTTGCCGCCTCGACTGCCTGTAATATCGCTGCGCGCAAGTTGGCTGCCACCTGTGGAAAGGAGTAGCCATGTCAGTCTACAAACGTAAGACCAGCGACGGTAAAAACAGGTGGTACTTCGACGTTAAAATCAAGGGGGTGCGCTACAGGGGCGTCATCCCCGAAGCAAGAACGAAGTTTCAGGCTCAGGAAGCCGAGCGCCGAATCCGTGATGAGATATTCAACGGCAAGTTCGGCAAGTCCCAGAGCAAGAAGACTCTCGCGCAGTTTGCCCGCGAGACCTACCTGCCCTGGTCAAGAGAGCACAAACGCTCCTGGCGGAATGATTTCTCTCGCATCAAGCCCATCTTAGCATACTTCGGAAAAAAGAAGATGTCTGAGATAAGCCCCTTCGAGGTCGAGAGATTCAAAACCATCAGGAGCAAAAGCGAGGTGCGGGAAGGTGTGCAGAGGTCGAAAGCCGCCGTCAACCGCGAGCTTGCATTGCTCTCTCGCCTATTCACCCTCGCGATCAGCAAGCGAGAGATCAGTTTCAATCCTGTGAGCGAGGTCAAGTTCCTGAAAGGCGAGGTCAGGCGGACCCGCTATCTGTTGCCCGAAGAAGAAGAACGATTGATGGCCGAGTTCACAGGCAAGCGGGCGCACTTGCGATTGATAGTCGCAGTTGCGCTCAACACCGGCATGAGGAAGTCTGAGATTCTGAAGCTCAAAAGGTCGGACCTGGATTTCATACGGGGCGAAATCCTCGTCACCGAAACCAAGAACGGCGAAGACAGGATAGTCCCGATGAATGAAAGGCTGAGAGGCGAGCTTCTGTCTCACCTGGCGAACCATAGTTCGGAGTATGTGTTTGTGAATCCTAAGACGGGAAGGCCGCGTGTAGCTTTGCAGCATGCGTTTGAGTCAGCAAGGGACAAGGCCGGACTCGTTGACTTCCGTTTTCACGATCTGCGCCACACGGCCGCGACGCGGATGAATGAAGCGGGCATAGACCCCTACACCATCGCGGCGATACTCGGCCATAAGCAGATCGAGATGACTGCCTCTTACACGCATGCTACAGAGGCGGCAAAGCGGCGCGCTGTAGAGGCATTGGGGACCATAAACGTAGAAGTTGGGACACAAATAGGCCACATGGAGAGCGAAGGGTCAAGACTGACTCTCGCTAAATGATTGACAGCAGGATGGTAATAGGCGCTCCCCGTGTAGCGATTCCGGGATCCCGGAGTCCCATAAGCGAACGCATCATCTCCACATATCACCCATCACGGTATCCCTCAAGCTATTTAACTTAACGATTTAAGCTCGTCACTCTGATGGCACGGTACTTTCCTGTAAGATCGCGGGTCACTTTGTCCGATGAACGAATCGGGTTGTAAATTTTGGAGGCGTAATGATAGGAAATATTTTGCGGGATCTGCGCTATAGCGTTCGCCTGCTACTGAAGAATCGCGGTTTCACCGCCGTAGCCGTGCTCGCGCTCGCTCTGGGAATAGGGGCTAATACAGCCATCTTTTCAATAGTCAATGCAGTGCTGCTCCGCCCTCTGCCTTATGAAAATCCCGATCAGATAGTCATGCTCTGGGGAAGCCGTCCTGAGATGGGTCTCTCGCGCAATCTCGTCTCTCCGGCTGATCTCTACGACTGGCAACGAGAGAGCAAATCCTTCGCCCGCTTGGCGGCCTGGACCGAAGCGTTCTTTAACCTCACGGGCGATGATAATCCCGAACGGGTTCCGGGCGTGATCGCTTCTCCCGATCTCTTTGCGGCGCTCGGAGTCGAGCCCGCGCTCGGCCGCGCTTTTCTGCCCGAAGAAGGCAGCCCCGGCCAAACCCGTGTCGCGCTGCTCGGATATGGATTATGGCAGCGACGATTCGGCGCGAGTCCCGTGATCGTCGGAAATACGATCAAGATCAACGAGCAAAACTTCACCGTAGTCGGAGTCCTGCCGCCGGACTTTATATTGCCGGACTGTCAGCCCGAACTGATAGTCCCCTTCGCGCCTACACCCGAACAGGCAAGCAATCGCCGGGGCCGCTACCTCACAGTGGTCGCGCGCCTGAATCCTGGCGTAACACCCGACCGGGCGCAGGCGGAAATGGAAGCCATCTCTGCCCGTCTCCAACAACGATACCCTGACACTAACTCAGGCCATAGCGTGAGGGTCGCTTCGATTCATAGCGAAATCACAGGCAAGGTCAGACCTGCCCTGCTCGTATTGCTCGGAGCCGTCGCTTTCGTCCTCCTCATTGCGTGTTCGAATGTGGCGAACCTGCTGCTCGCGCGCGCCTCGGCGAGAAGCAAAGAGATAGCCATTCGCTCTGCATTGGGCGCGAGCCGCTCGGCGATAATACGTCAGTTGCTGACCGAATCGCTTTTGCTTGCGGCGCTCGGAGGCATTGCGGGCCTGTTTCTCGCAATGTGGGGGGTTGATATTCTCCTCTCGCTCAGTCCTTCTCAGTTGCCTCGCGCTGCAAGCATCCGTCTCGATGGAAGAGTGCTTATGTTTACGCTTATGATCTCGATTGCCACCGGCCTGATATTCGGTCTCGTGCCGGCGATACAGACATCGAGGCCGGACCTGAACGAATCGCTCAAAGAGAGCGGACGGGGCGCTGCGGGGAGCAAAGGCAGCAATCGGCTTCGCGGCCTGCTCGTGACGGGCGAAGTCGCGCTCGCGTTCGTTTTGCTGATAGGCGCGGGCTTGATGGTCAAAAGCTTTCTACGCCTGAGCGCGGTCGATCCGGGCATCAAGCCTGAAAACGTATTGGCGATGGATATATCTCTAACGTCGGCTTATAGCGAATCCACTCAATGGATTGACTTCTATGACCGAGTGGTCGAGCGTGTGGAGAGTTTGCCCGGCGTGCGCTCCGCAGGGGTTACAAGCCATCTTCCGATGAGCGGCGAAGACGGCAGTCGCTCTTTCACCATACAGGGGAAGACGCCCGCAACCGAAGGAGAGAAACTGAGCGCCGAATTTCGCAGGGTCAGCCGCGATTACTTCAAAGCTCTGGGCATACCCTTGATGCGGGGCCGCTCTTTCGCCCCGCAAAACAACTCTGAAGACACGGGCGAGATCATAATCAATCAGGCGCTTGCCCGTCGCTTCTTTCCCGGAGAAGACCCTATAGGAAAAGTATTGATGGTCGAAGACGGCCCGCCGAGGGCGCGAGAAATAATAGGGGTGGTGGGAGACGTAAAGCACTTTGGGCTGAGTGCGGAGCCGAAACCGGAACTCTACGTCTCCCACGCGGATCTACCCTGGTTCAATATGGCGCTCGTGGTCCGCTCCTCCGGCGATCCTAAACTGCTCGCGGATGCGGTGCGCCGCGAAATATCTGCGGTCGATAAAAACCTGCCCGTCGCAAACGTCAGGACTATGGAGCAATATCTGCAAGGCTCCATCGCGCAAGAGCGGTTCAGCATGACTCTGCTCGTCATATTCGCTATAGCGGCGATGGCGATGTCTGTGACAGGCATCTACGGAGTGATAGCCTACTCGGTCACACAACGGACCCGCGAAATAGGAATAAGGCTTGCCCTCGGAGCGCAAACGAGCGACGTGCTCAAGATGGTAGTGCGTCAGGGAATGGCTATGGCCGCAATCGGCATCGGCATAGGTTTTGTTGTGGCCCTTGTCTTGACTCGCATAATGGAGGGCCTGCTTTTCGAAGTGACGGCCACGAACCCCGCAACCTTTGCGGCCGTCTCGACATTGCTCCTGTGGGTGTCGCTTGCGGCAAGCTACACGCCAGCCCGCCGAGCAACAAAGGTGGACCCGATAGTGGCGCTCAGATACGAATAAATTTTTCGTCCGTTGTCCCTGGTCCGTAGTCCGTTGTTCTTTATACTGCGCGCGGGAAGAATCGAGGGTTTCCCTCAATACCCTGAATGCGGAAACGCTTGCAGGCAGGATGCCTGCGCTCCCAGGAAAACTTTCATTTTACTCCGCGCGCAGTATAATCAAAGTCCTGGAAGAAGAACGACGGACACTTGCCAATCACAATCCAATCTGCTTCTTCGCAGTATGAGCATTGCCATCGAGCAATCTTTCGCATAGTCTAAGGGGCATACATTTTCGATTTCGGAGGGAATGCTGATGCGCGCGAAATTCATTCTGGCTCTTTTGCTCGTCACGATCATCGTCGCGGAGACGACAGCCAATGATAACTGGCCTCAGTTCCGAGGACCGCATTCGCTAGGCGTCGCGGAAGACCCCGCTCTGCCCGACAGATGGAGCGCGACGGAAAATGTCGCCTGGAAGACAGACATTCCCGGCAGCGGGTGGTCTTCGCCCGTCGTATGGGGAGACCGCATATTCGTCACCTCGGTCATAAGCTCGACCGATAAAGAGGCTCCTAAAAAAGGGCTTTACTTCGGAGGCGAAAGAAAAGCGCCCGATGACGTTCATAGCTGGATGGTCTATTGCATAGACTGGAAGACCGGCAAGATTCTATGGGAGAAAGAAGCTCACAAGAGTGTGCCTGAAAGCTCGCGCCACCTGAAAAACACTTTTGCCTCTGAAACTCCCGTAACGGACGGCGAAAGGCTCTATGCGTATTTCGGAAACCTCGGATTGTTCTGCTATGACATGAAAGGCAAGCTTCTCTGGACGAAACGCTGGGGACCGTTCAAGACGCGCTACGGCTGGGGAACGGCCGCTTCGCCCGTGCTTCACAAGGACCGCATATACATAGTCTGTGACACAGACGATCAATCCTTCATCGTGGCCCTGAATAAAAAGACTGGCGAGCAGGTCTGGCGCGTAGACCGCGAAGAAGGAAGCAACTGGGCCACGCCTTTCGTATGGGAGAATGACCAGCGCACTGAGATAATCACGCCCGGCACGAAGAAGGTGCGCTCTTACAGTCTCGATGGAAAGCCGCTGTGGGAGTTCACGGGGATGTCGTCCATTTCGATACCGACGCCGTTTTCGCGCTTCGGCATGGTCTATATAAGTTCGGGGTACGTCGGGGATAAACTCAGGCCCGTGTATGCCATAAAGTCCGGCGCTTCGGGAGATATTTCGCTCAAGGAAGGCGAGACCGGCAACAAATACATCGCCTGGTTCCAGCCCCAGGCCGGTCCTTACAATCCCTCGCCCATAGTTTACGGGGACTACTACTACACGCTGCTCGACCGGGGGTTCTTCACCTGCCACGACGCAAAGACGGGCCGCGAAATTTACGGCAAGCAGCGCATAGAAGCGGGAGCAGGGGCCTTCACTTCTTCGCCCTGGGCCTATAACGGAAAGATATTCTGCCTCAGCGAAGACGGCGACACGTTCGTCATCCAGGCCGGTCCCGAATACAAGCTCCTGGGCAAAAACAGCCTCGGCGAAATGTGCATGGCGACGCCCGCAATCGCGCGCGGGAGCTTGATCATACGCACGGCATCGAAACTCTATCGCATCACGAGCAGCAAGCCGTCCACAGCTATCAGCCGTCAGCTATCAGCTATCAGACTATAAACTGACGGCTGAAGACTGATGGCTGATGGCTGATGCTATTGAGGCTTATAGTATAAGACCAGCCCCGCGCCGAGCGATGCCAGTATGAAGCCTACATAGAGCAGAGGGTTCGGCGCGGTCTTGGGAGGGTGCATCAGTACGGAGATGACTACGTTCACAAGAGGCGCGATGGAAAAAACGAGAGGCATGACATAAGTGGGCAGTCCTCCGGCCTTGAATGCCAGTATGATGAATACAGCGCCTATCGCCCCTAGCACCCCTCCTATCGCGGCCCAGGTAGACCCCGATGCGTTGAACCCTTTCAATTCTCCCTGATACGAGAGAGATATAAACGGCACCAGCACGCCTATGAGAAAATAAGCCACCCCCACGCAGAGAAGCGCCCGCATGGGATTGCCGAGTTGCACCTGCCCGCGATGCAGCGAAGGACCGTACAGGCCCCAGAAGAGGGCCGCGCATAAGGCGAAGACTATCCAGGTCATAAACTATTTTTCTCCTTTTCATACGAGTTGATGTCTCTTTCACTTGGAAAACCTGCCTCGAAACCGTGACGGAAAAATTGAGTGTAGCCTAAAGGTTGAAGCTTGCGCCATCCGGCAGGAGAGCGGAGGGGTGACTGCTCGAATCAACCGCAGATTACACGGATTTCACGGATCGTCCGTTTGTGTGATCTGTGTGATCTGTGGTTGAATATCGGTTTTTGAGAACCGCATACGATTCGCTTTCCTCTTTTAGACGCGAATAATTCCGCAGCGATGTTGAATCGACGACCTCTTTGTGATAGATACTATGTGGGCAGCCGAATCTTTATCATCAGTTTCAGGACGGAAGGGCGTTTCCTCGGCCATGCATTCCGTATCGTAACACCCTTCGCCCATACGTTTTTGGCTACCTGTTCAGGCTGTATAAGGAAGTTACTCCGGTTCTCAAGGGGCGGGCCATTCGATCAGTTGCAAAGATGCGTCCGGCGCATTTTTGCACCCCTTCTCCCGCTCGGTCACTTATCCCTTTTGAACCAGCGTGGGATCAAGGTTATTGCAAATGCGTCAGGTGCCATCGACTCCTCACACTGAAAGCAAGCCTTATGCGGCCCTCATCGCTGTGGCTTTGCAAGTATCGGTCTTTGCCATTACGATTCAGGCTTTCACCCCGGCCCTGCCAGGCGAGAAGAACTCGTTCCCTTACGGTCGTGCTACCGACACTACCCGGCAGCGCGAAACCGTATATCAACTCGTGCCGGGCGAATCTCTTCAGCAGGAGATCGTCGCGGGGTCGCGCCACATCTATCCGATCAAGCTATCTGCGGGACAGTATCTTCGCGCGACCATAAATAAAACGGAGACGAACCTCCGCGTAATACTCCACTACCCAGGCCGCCGGAAGCCGTTTGAAATAAATCGCCGCCGGTACGAGCCGACGCACGTTTCTTTGATCGCAACAGTGACGGGGGTGTATCGACTGGAAGTTCTTTCGCCGGAAGAAAACAAACACGACGGGCGCTATGAACTCAGCCTGGAGCCTGCGCGTAAGGCGACCGCGCGAGACAGGAAGTCGCTCGCAGCCGAGCAAGCATGCGCAAGAGCGGATATATTGCGCGCGGAGTGGAAAGCCACCTCCCTCCGCAAAGCGATCACCCTCTACGAAGGATCGCTATCCGTGTGGCGCAGCATAGACGACCGCTTGGGAGAAGCCAGCGCGCTTATAAATATCGGAGATACATACTCCACTATGGGCGAGAACCGCAAATCGCTCGACTACTTCGAGCGGGGGCTTTCACTGAGCCGGGCCATCGGGGACCAGCTTCTGGAGATAGAATCGCTCAACCGCCTGGGCTATGCATACATCGACTTGAATGATAGGGAGAAACCCATCAGCTACCTGAACGAGGCCCTCCTCCTCAGCCGGGAGACCGGCTTCATTCGCGGGGAGGCTGAGTCGCTCAACAATATCGGCCTGGCGTATTACGTCAGGGGCAATATGGTGCAGGCGCTCGAATATTGCAACCGGGCGCTCGCCCTGTGGCAAACCACAACTGATAGCCGGGGGCGCGCGGAAACGCTGATGAATTTAGGCTACACCAATGGAGACCTGGGAGATAAAAGAAAGGCTTTATCTCTTTACAAGGAGGCGCTGGCACTCTGGCGACAGGTGAAAGACCGGAGAGGAGAGGCTCTGGCGCTTACCGCCATGGGAGGAGTCTACTCCGTGCTGGGCGATAAACAGGAGGCTCTAAAACTTCATAATGACGCATTGCATATATTCCGCGCGCTCGGAGATAAACACAGCGAGGCCGCAGCATGCAACGGCATGGGTTACGCTTATGACGACCTGGGAGACAAGCAAAATGCTCTCACTTACTACGAACGGGCACTGCGACTCTACCGAGTTGCAGGCGACCGTAATTACGAAGCTCTCACGATGGGATATATCGGCAGGGTGCACTTTGCATTGGGCGCTCCTGAAAAGGCTCTCGATTATTTCAATCGGAAGCTCGAAATAATCCGAGACCTCGTTGAGCCTCGAATGGAAGCATACACTCTCAGAGATATAGGTGTGGTGTTCGATTTTCTCGGATATAAAGACAATGCGCTCGATCATTACGATCGGGCGCTTTCGCTCAGTCGGTCGGCGCGCGACCCTCGCGGGCAGGCTAATGCGCTCAACTCCATAGGCCATATATATGACCGCCGGGGCGAAAAACAGAAAGCCCTCTCTTTATACAACGAGGCGCTTACGCTCATACGCGCAGTCGAAGACCGCAGAGGCGAGACCCTGGCTCTGCATAACATCGCCCGCGCGAACAGAGACCTCGGAAATCTCGCGGAGGCCCGCGACCATATCGAGCCTCTGCTCAAGATCGTCGAGTCTTTGCGCACCAAAGTCGTCGGCCAGGAATTGCGGTCCTCCTATTTCGCCTCAGTCCGCCAGCATTACGAGCTTTACATAGACGTGCTGATGCAGTTGCACAAGCAGAACCCATCAGACGGATTCGCCGCCGCCGCATTCGATGCCAGCGAGCGATCGCGCGCCCGCAGCCTGCTCGATCTGCTGACCGAAGCCCGCGTCCGTTTTCGTGAGGGCGTAGACCCCCTTCTGCTTGAGCGAGAGACGGCCTTGAAACAGGTGCTCGATGCGAAAACAGAGCGGCAAACCCGTATGTTAAGCCGTGAGACAGACGTTCAACAACTGGCAGCCGTGAGAGAAGAGATCGCAGAGCTTACAACCCAGTATGAAGAAGTGCGAGCAGAGATAAAAACCAGAAGCCCGCGCTATGCCGCATTGACGCAACCCCGTATGCTGACCATTTCGGAGGTCCGCGGGCAGGTGCTCGACTCGGATACGCTGCTTCTGGAGTATTCGATAGGAGAAGAACGCAGCTATCTATTCGCCGTGACCCGGACTTCGACGGACGCATTCGAATTGCCCGGACGGGTCGAACTCGAAAGACTTGCAAGGCGATTGTATGAACTGCTGACACGGCCCGGCCGCGACAGACAGGGAGAAACCCGTCGGCAGAGGCAATCGCGTATCGAGAAGGCGGCGGCGGCGTATGAGGTTGAGGCCGCACGTTTGAGCCGATTGCTTCTCGGCCCAGTCGCCTCGGAACTGGGAAGCAGGCGTCTGGTTATAGTGGCCGACGATGCGCTGAATTACATTCCTTTCGCGGCCCTGCCTGACCCGAACGGCGGCAGAAACCCTCAGCCGCTCATGGTCGAGCACGAAATCGTAAACCTCTCTTCGGCTTCGTCGCTCGCGGCACTGCGAATGGAGATAAAAGACCGTGCGCCTGCCCCCAAGACCATAGCGGTATTTGCCGATCCCGTATTTGAAAGAGATGATTCGCGGATGAAGATACAAAACAAACGGCCCGGCAGGAAGTCGGTTCCGCAACGGGCGGTAAACGGACCCGCCGGCAAGCCGGGAGACCCGGATGAGGCATTGAGATTCCAGCGCCTCCCCTCTGCCCGGCAGGAAGCCGATAACATAAAAGCTCTGGTGCCGGAACGGGAGCGGTTCATCGCCCTCAGCTTCGATGCGAATCGTGAAAGGGTCATAAACGAAGACCTGAAACCCTATCGCATAATTCATTTTGCCGCCCACGGAGTATTGAACACGGACAATCCTGATTCGTCCTGCATAGTGCTGTCGACCGTAGACGAACGCGGGCGGTCGCAGAATGGATTTCTGAAGCTTCATGAAATTTATAATCTGACGCTCTCGGCCGATGTAGTCGTGTTGAGCGCATGCGAGACAGGACTGGGCAAAGAGATACGCGGAGAGGGGCTTGTAGGATTGACGCGCGGCTTCTTGTACGCCGGTTCGGCCGGCGTCGTGGCCAGTCTATGGACTATAGATGACAATGCCTCGGCCGAGCTTATGAAGTATTTTTACGAGGGGATGCTTGGAAAAGAGCGTTTGCGCCCGGCGGCGGCTTTAAGAGCCGCGCAGGTGGCCATGTGGAAGCAGGAGCGTTGGAGATCGCCTTATTACTGGGCGGCTTTCACATTGCATGGGGAGTGGGCGGGGAGAAACGATGAACGATGAACTCAGCTATCAGCCGTCAGCTATCAGCTATCAGCTACGGACGATCAGCAAGCCCTCCCTCACAGTGGAAGGCAGGGCCTTCTACAGGGCTACTGAACCACAGATCACACAGATTTCACGGATAGATAGAAGAAAGAAATCTGTGTTTGTAGAAGGCTCTGCCTTCCACTGTGTTATCTGTGGTTGAATATTGGCCCTGATGGCTGATAGCTGACGGCTGACGGCTTCATCGTTTGTGTATAAGGGGATGGATACGGACCAGGAAACCTTGGATAAATTGTTGCTCCGCCTTGAGCCGGAACTGCCGAGCTTCGAGAAGAGATACAGGCAACTCCGCTTGAAACTGATCAAATTCTTCACCTGGAGGCGATGCCAGGACGCGGACAATCTCGCCGATGAAACGATAAGTCGGGTCGTCAAAAACATCCTGGCCGGAGAAGTGGTTCGCGCCGACAATCCTTACAGCTATGTGTACGGGATAGCGAAATACGTATTTATGGAGTACCTCAGAGACAAGAAGAAACGCCAGGAGATCGTCGATAACTTCCCCGATGCTCGGCCGCCTGTCGAGGAGGATGTGCGCGATTGCAGGTTGCAGTGTCTGCAAAAACTTCCCCTTGATAAAAGGCAACTGCTTGAAGAATACTATTCAAATGAATCGAGCAGAGAGGAACTGGCCGATATGCACCATATAACCCTCAACGCCCTGCGACTCCAAATCCACAGGATCAAGAATGATTTAAAGATATGTTACAGGGATTGTATAAAGAGATTATGAGGTAGTAGAAATTTATTCGATTTTATTTTCACCTATGTATTGGGGATGATAAATCGTGAAACATAATACTGACAATGAAGAATTACTGCGCCAATACCTCTTGGGG
>JAKEHD010000441.1 GCA_022615215.1 Blastocatellia bacterium | reverse complement strand
TCACGAGTCTACCACAACATATTGTGCTGACGATTCGGCCCCTCTACTAAATGAGCCGGTGAACGCTTACCCTTTTTTCAACTCACGAGCCACTTGGAAATCAGCTAAGGTTTTCTTATCACCTATATCTCTGAATATTCTTTCAATCAGTGTGACGACATCTTGCGGCGTTTTGCATATTTTCTGCAAAGGGATCAATAGCATTCGATCAGTAAAATCTTGCTTTAATATCGTGTAATTGTGTCGGCGATCATCTCGAAACTGATGCGGGTGCCGTGTTGTTATGAGTATTGCTGGGAGTATTTTGTCCCCCGGCTGTCCGTTGATACGATGAAAAGCTAAAACCTCGTCTTCGAAATGACTGCCTTCGAGTCCCATCATCACCACAGCTTTGTTTTCTGATGCCAGCCGTGCCATTTTCTGAAAGTTCTTACGCAAAGTTTCAGCTATCGGTTCATCCCAACCGTAATCAAGCAAATAAATGTAGAAATCTCTTTCTGTATTAAGAGGCAATCTCGCAAGAGAATATATCATTAATCCCATCTTTAGCTCCTCAACTAGATTGAGAGTTCTAACGATAGCGATCACGCGGCGCGCTTTTTGCGCTCGCTTGCATCGCCAAGTTAGCCCTGGTTTTCCGGTTTCCACGACATATCTGTCCGCACTGTACCTTGCTCGACCGACCGCACGACTTGGACTATTTTTGGCCAGTTCAATGTCCATTCAATATATTCAAGCGCATCATCAACCAACGTTAGAAAATCATCATGCAGAAAGTAATTGAGGTCTGTTGATTGGGTGAGGTCTTGCTCAAGCGGCATGCCATCGGCTGCGATTCCCAAGCATTTTTCTTTCAGTTCCGGAAAATATGAACGCACCGTGCCCTTCGCCCAAACTGAGGCGAACGTCTCCTTACCGTCGCCCGTCAGATTAGCCCACTGTTTTCGCACCTCAGTAATTCGCTGCATGGCAGATATTATGAGTTGTTCTCGAAGGGCAAGTCTTTCAGCCATGATGAATGAACCCTTCTCAAGAGCGGTCTGTAAAGCCGAGGGCAGCACTGCTTCTGAACGGCCGGTTCGCTTGATATTATGCCACTCAGTTCTGTCGTGTTCTGGTAATAAGTCTTCAGGTCGGTACTTTAGAAGAGGAGACGGAGTAATCCAAGCATCGACAACTGTTCCCCAGAGCAGCGTCGGTAGGTAGTTGCCCAAGACGTATGAGGGTAGATTTGTAATCGGTGCGCGGGACTTTTGAACCATGATTGGGTCGAGCTTCGCATCGCTTAGCAAGGGCTCGATTTTCAACTCGATGGTGGTTAGGTGACGTAGTTCTCGGTGCAGGCAGTACTTTAAATGATCGTCGATCCAACTGACGTTTAACGTGAAGTTGCTAAACGGGGGCAAGTCCAGAATAGCTCCTTCACTTAAACATAACATCGCGCCTGAGATGACGGAAACGGTCGGATGCGCGCCTATCTTGCCGATGCCCGTGACTTCTTTAGTGGAGACTCCATTTGGAGCAAGACCGTAAAACCGTCGGGCAAGTGCCTGGTCAAACACATCGATAGCGTACGTGTCCCAGGGAGACTGGGTTGACGCACCGCTGATTCCAGCCCTTGGAAGTTTTTCCGGCACAATAGGCAAAGCAGGGAAAACACGTGTGGCGAATGCGCCACTCCATGCCCCGAATGTTTGCACACTATCGTGAGAGTGCAGAGCACGCGTATCGTATGAGGCAGAAAGAAGAAGGTTGGCAACGCTTGGTTCGTCCATGCGGAGCCGATAAGCTCGGAGGCACGATGCAACGGTCTTGAACATGCCCAAATCAGCAAGCCTTTTGTTCTCGTCATCTCTGAAAAGGACATCGTAGTCGAGCCTGAATACAGGAACGCCCGTGCCAAGCAATCGCAGACGAACGACAGCCTCGACGATCTTGGGCGCGTCGTAACGTATGGCCGCGCTTTTGCCGATGAACCACCATCGCAGATCCTTTGCGACAGCCCAATTCATGCGCCCGAAGATGTCATACAAATCTAATGGAGTAACAAAACGCAAGCGTGAAGCCAACTCACCATGAGTTTGCAGTATGGTGCCAATGTACTGCCCTACTGCATCAGCGAACCTGAGTTTTTCGTATTCTGCAAGCAGTTGGTCTAACTTCTTCCCTTGTGCAATCCCATCAAGACATTCAGCAAATCCAGGTGCGAAGAAAAGAACTAGAACTCCTTCGTACGCTGGAGAGGTCAACAGATCACACAAGCCGTTGAGGTGCTCGGCAAGGAATTTTACGCCATCTAGTTCGTTACACGGTGTACCTTCGCCGTTAGCCCACGCTTTGAGATCCTCGGGTTCATGATAACCGAAGTGAGAGTACAGGACGTACTTGACGGGAATGGACGATTTCATTTTGGCTTACCTTCTTAATCCTCGGTCGGCTAACTTTTAAATATACATACTAAAACCGGCAGAATTATACGCTTTTCAGTCTTCCTATTCAATGAATAGCCTGGAATATTTCACGCTTTCTTTTGCCTCTTTTAGTACACCTATCCTCGTTTGCCGCTTAATAAAATCTGTAGAGTTTTACGTATTTTTAGTACGCATAATCCGATTGCTTTATCGCTTTCTCTTGATATAATCGGGCTTCCTTCAACCACTTCTGGATTATCCGTAACCTTCGAGGTGCTTCAAGTTGTCGGCAACGGTGACCACGCCTGCTTAACCGGTCAATAGGCTTCGGCCAGTTCGTTGCGAACGCGCTCCAACAGGGTTTTGGTCGCGCGTATGCCGTCCGGTTCGCTCAGTCGCGTGCCGCTGTACTCTATGCCGACATACCCGCGATAGCCCGCGTCTAGCACGATTCCCATCATGCGCCGATAGTCGGTATTCTTTTCATTGCCCTTCTCGTCGAAATCATTAGATTTGGCGCTGACGGCTTTTGCATAAGGCATCATTTCCCGGACGCCTTTGTACTGGTCGTATCGCTGGCCGTTCCCTAGATTGAAGTTCCCGAAATCGGGCAATGTGCCGCAACGAGGATGATCGACCTTCTTTATGACTGCGGCAAGCCACGCCCCGTTGGAAGAGAGACCGCCGTGATTTTCAACTATGACGTTCATCCGGCGTTCGGCCCCGAATTCGGTCAACCGGCGCAAGCCCTCTGCGGCGCGGTCGAGTTGCTCTTCATAACTCCCCTGGCTCTGCGCGTTGACGCGAATCGAGTGACACCCTAAGAACCGCGCGGCCTCTACCCATTTGTAATGGTTCTCGACTGCCTTCTTGCGCCGGGCTTCATCGGCATCGCCAAGCGCACCTTCGCTATCGATCATGATCAGCAGACTCTTCACGCCCGCGTCGCTCGCTCGCGTCTTCATCTCTGCGAGGTAATTCCGGTCCTCGGCCTTGTCCTTGAAGAATTGATTCACGTACTCCACCGCGTCTATACCGAAGTCTTTTTTGGCGGTCAGAGCGAAGTCGAGGTTCTGGAGCTTGCCCTCGAACAGGGTGCGATGCAGCGACCATTCGGCAAGAGAGATTTGAAAGAGCGGTTCCTTTTCGCCCGCAAATAGTTTTTCGCCTGCCAGTCCCGTCAAGCCCGCTCCGGCGGCGACTTTTGCGGATAGTTCGAGAAAGCGGCGGCGACTGATCGAACGGGTCATGGCTTGAGTCCTCCATCAAGTTATACTCGGCCTGAAATGAAACATGTAAGGGTGGCCCTCTGTGGCCACCCCTTGATGAATTTCAACGAGGGGCGACCACAAAAGGAAGACTCTTTTCCTCAGAGGGTCGCCCGTACAGGTTGATAATCTCTCCCAAAACGCCTGTCAGGGTGAATGCTCTCTGCTCTTACAGGCCCTCTTTTGGGCGCGATGGGTGTGAGACGTTCCGTACTTATTTCACACGCTGAAGCGTCATTTCGTGAAACTTCAGCCAGTTCTTTTCGTCTCTTGAGAATTCGCCTATCTCGAACCACTCTCCCTTATCGGTGAGCTTCAATGTGAATCGTATGCGCCCCCCTTGAGGTATCGCGAACCCCCATTCCAATCCGCCTTCTATAAGCTTTGCTTCGGCCTCGACAAAACGGCCTTCGCTCGTGTGCGAGACGAAGCGATAGCGACTCTTCCCCTCGTCATAAGATACGACCGCAAGGGCTTCGAAGAGCGTGGCTTCCTCGTCCGTGCCGGGGAGCTTGCCCTTTCCTTCACCCTCGATAAGCAAGACGAAGCCGCCGAGCTTCGTTTGAATCTTCTCGGTTTGCGTGAATGTATGGCGCTTCCCGTCGGGGGTCATCGTCCACCCTTCTCCCTTCCAATCGCCCACGAGGAAATTCAGTTTCTTCATCTCTTCCTTTTGAGCGGATGCGGGAGCCTGGGCCTGCAAGCTTGTGTGCAAACTGCAAAGCAGCAATAGAGCGACGATGCTTCTCATTATTTTTTCCAAGTTCGATCTCCTGTTCGAGTACAGGCCCCTGTTTCAACCGAGTCCCGCAGAAGATGGCGCTATGCGTCGTCGTTTCCCTGGCGAAGCAGCCCGTAACGATAGTAGCCCACGGCGTTCGAGAAGATCATCGATTCGACCTTTTCCGCTGAGGGGAAGACAGCCTTTATGCCGTCGTAGAGCATGTCGCCCGATCCGCCCGCCACCAATACCTTCTGAGGTCTCATGGCACGGACGGTCATCTGTATGCGGTTGATGATTTCGGGCAGATGTTTTTCGAGCACCTGTTTGCGCATCTCTTCGAGGTCTACGGATTCGCCCGTAGGGGTGATGTAAGGCGTGTGGCTGCGAATGAAAGATTCAATCGTGCTGCGCTCAAGGTAATCGTCGTAGCGCGCGTCTATCTCGCGTTGAAGGTCGTGGTAGACGGCATCGAGCGATGACGGTATCGATTTCGAATACGTGTTGATGTAACGGCCGTCGGCCGCGACTATGTCGATGGTCTTTTCGCCGCCGTCTATAACGGCAGCCGGCACTATGCGGTCGGCTATCTTGTTGCCGTCGCGGTCGAGCGCGTAGCTGAGATATGAGCCGTACCCTTGCGGCAATGCGAGTATATTGTCGAGCTTGAGCTTTACAGTGTCGGCCACCTTGCCGTTGATCTTGTAGAGTTTCACCTCGTGGGTGCCTGTGAGCTTGTCTATCAGCAATTGTTTCTGAGTGGAGTAAAAATTGACGGGCAGTCCCACGACGAGCATATCGGGCGCGGGCACCTGTTTTTCGCCCATGAAGCGAGCGATGCCGGCGAGGGTGAGCGCGGGGTTGTAGTGCTTTGTGAACATATCGCGGTCTGCCGTCACCTCGCCGCCGCGATTGAGCCGGATAGCGGTCTCGCCGAAATTGCGAACCTTCCCCGGATAGAGGCTGAGCTCGGCAATGAAGTTGTCTTCGGTCGTGCCAAGAAAATCCTCGCCGAACTCGGCCGGGCCTATTACCGATGGAAATATCATGGTCTTACGAGAGCCACTTATTTCCGAGTATATTTTCGTAGCTGAATAACCGGTATCAACTGCAATTACATTCATACGAACCCTTTTTCAGGGTAGAGAATTTCTGACCCTGACGGACGCCTCCATCGCCCATTTACAATAATCACCAATTACCGCCTGCTTCGAGCGGCCGACAGATAAATTTAGCAGAGCATTTCGGCAAGCGGAAGTTTCGAGCCGCCGGCACACGCTCAAGCAATCGGGGATTCAACCGAGATTATACGCGACCCGGCCCCTTGTGGTAAGCGCAAATCCACCCGGAGAAGCAAAAGTTTTGAATACGGTCAACGGGGCTGCCACGGCACACCCCTGGCGCGGACTCTAAACATCAGCCGTGTTCGACTACTGCGGTTCGATTCAATAAAGCGCGCTCAATTTCGCATTGAGAAAATAGTGCGCCAGTATCTCTTCGTGTCCGCGTCCGAGGTCGGCCATAACGGCCGCGCCTATCTGGCACATCCCGACCCCGTGCCCCCACCCCGCTCCCACGAGTCGCACGCACTCTATAAAGCCGGTCTCGGGATACTGTTCAGACCTCACGACGAAGGCCGAACTGTAAAGATGCGAACGCGCGAGCGCCCGGCGTATCTCAAGCTCTTTGCCGATGATGACGCTCTCTTTCTCGCCCGATATCCTGAGACGGATGATCCTGCCCGATCGGCCGCGCTCAAGCGGCTCAAGCGCGATGATTCTCCCCAAACCCAGGCCGAGACGCGCCTCGATTATTTCGCTCAACTCGTCGCCTGAATAACTCACTTCCCAGCGATAGAAATCCTGCGTCTCCTGATCGAACCCTGTCAGTATTCGCGCGAGAAGCTCTCCTGATGCGGCGTTGCAATAAGCTTCCGGCGAAGAGGTGATCCACACTTCAGCGTTAGACTCGACCGTAAGAGGCATACTGTAGCCGGTCGGCTCGCCCGCGCCGTCGTAGATCGAAGCGAGGTACGGCACGTCTCTATCTTCCCAAGCGGCGCTGTAGACCTCCGTCATGCCTCCGCAGCTTTTCGAATAGCGCGCGTCGCAAATCTCGCCTTCGCTCATCAGCGCCTTGCCGCGCGTCTCTCTCACTGCGTCGAAGGCCGCCTGCGAGAAAGCCTTCGATATTCCCTGATACCGCTGGCAATGATCGTCCGCGCACACGTCGAACTCAGCGTGATTTTCACGGTCGTACCAACGTATGATCTCTGCCGGCGTGACGCGTGATGCGTGATGAATTGTAGAAGCATTGGAGTGCTCGAATCCTCGCTCCCCTGCTCCCCTGCTCCCCTGCTCCCCTGCTACTCTGCTTCCGCGCAGTTGGGCGAGCAACCAGCCGCGCGCAACTATGGCGTGCGCGCGCAGAAGCTCCGCCGGGCAGGAGGCGCTCATCTCGGATGAGATCACGCTGACAAGATAAGCTTCGAGCGGAAGCTCGTTTATGACGATCAATCCTTCTTCGCCCGCTCGCAGTTCGAGCGTCCCCTGAAAACTCTGAGACTCTTTGCGCTCCCAATGAAAGTCTATGCCTATCGTCACATCATGCACGGTAAACCGGCAGGCGTCGAAATCCTCGGCTGAGAAGCGCAAGGAGTGAGCGCGAACTTGTCTTTCTCCGTAGAGAGTGATCGCGCCGTTTTCAGCCGTCGCCGTGTAATCGCCTTCAGTGAAGCTCTTGCCGTTCGCATCCGTGAAGCGACCCTGTAGCGTCACTCGCGCCGCTCGCGCGCCTGTCACAAGCCCGACTCTTATCGAAGGCTCGCTCTTTATGCCTGTCACTCTACCTCCTCCGCTCTCCTTAGAAAATGTCCGAGCGTGTTGCCACACGATCGAGGGCTGTCGGTTGCACGATTAGCGAAGCGGGCGACAATCTGGCAGATTGTCGGACTTAAAGATTTCTTTCTTATCGGGCGCAGCCGTTTTCATGGTTTCAGGGCGTCGCCCTCACGAGATGTAGGACTCCTATGCAATTCGACTTTTTCAATCACCTTGCCGACAAGCTCCTCGCTCAAGCTCACTTCGGAAAAAATATGTTCGATGCGCTCGGCATCTATCCTTGCAAAGTCTTCTCGACGGGGCACTACGATGACGCCCGCCATATCTATCGCGCCGGGGCTGATTGTGAATCGCTCTTCGCCTTCGGCGAAATAACAGGCGGGCCGATGGCGCGCTCGTGGGAACAGGTAAACGGTCCATTCACCTTCCGAGTGCGTGCAGATTATGTTCACCATCGGCTCGGCTTTCTCGGTCTCTTGCGAAAGTTCAGCAAGCGCCTCGTAAATCAGACGCGCAATCTTGTCGCTACTCGTGCCGCGAAACACGATCACGCTGCGGCCTGTTTCGGCGAGCGTGAAGGCTGCGGCCCCATCCCGGCTTATAGTATTGTTATTCGATTCAGGAGCCAATCGACGAAGGTCGTCTTCGATAGGCAATAACGCGCGCGAACAGGCTTGAAAATGCAGATGGTCGGGGGCCGACGCGCCGCACCGAGGCCCGTTGTACAAAACGAAATAGCCGGGCGCTAGATCGCGCGCAAGCCCAAGCAACACCTCGACATTGCCTTCTATCTGTTGAGGGATATGATTGCGATGAACTATCGAGAGATGATGATCGAGTATCGGAAAGGGATTGCAGAGGATGACCATATCGCTTCCGTAAGCGATTCCCTTCTCTTCCGGCGGCAGGTTCTCTGCGCATAGAAAACAGCGGCGGGCTTCGATAGATGCGTGGTCCACACGCGCTCCGGTGCTGACTATGCGCCTGGGATTGTGCTGAATAATCAAGTTCGACCGGGCGATCTTAACCCGACGAGTTTCCACTCTTGCGAGCGCATCATAACCTTCACCGAGCAGCGGCCATTCGGCCCGTTGATGCTCGACGAGCGCGGCGATGCGGCTGGGAAGAGACATGGGGCGTTTGGAAGGATGAAGGATGAAGGATGAAGGATGAAAACTTTGATCTATCACTCCTCTTTCATCATTTAGCTTTCATCCTTCATCCTTCATCCTTTTCACACTGATTATGCTGGTAGGTAATCTTATAGGTCGGTGAGAAACATTGCCC
>JAKEHD010000060.1 GCA_022615215.1 Blastocatellia bacterium | reverse complement strand
GGGGAGATCGAGAGTCGAATCGAAGGGCGAATCCAGCGATTGCCGGTGGAAAAAGTCGAGCAACTGAGCGAAGCGTTGTTGGACTTCGAGAAGCCGGAGGATTTGAATGCCTGGCTGAAGCAACACGCCGCGAAGTAGCCGTCGAACTGAACAGCTTGGGCCAGGGTCTAAGAGTTCAGAGTCCACGCAAAGAGCGTGCCAGGGCAGCCTGTCGGCAGTACTGCGGAACTCTTACCGGACGCCGGAGTGTTTGAGAGGTATGGGAACTATAATCATCTTCGGATTGCTGTCGGGACTCGACAATCTACAGGTGGCCCCGGCGCTCGGCGCTCTCGATATGCGCCGCTCGCGCAGGTGGATGATGGCTGCGGCCTTCGGCCTCTGCGAGACCATCATGCCTTTGGCAGGCGCGGGACTGGGCCGCCTGTTTCAAGAAAGACTCATGCTTATAGGCGAGTGGGTAGGCCCGATGGTGCTTGTGATGTGCGGAGCGTTGATAATCTATCTTGCGCGAGAAGAGAGAGATTTCTCGAAAGTGATCGACAGCCCGTGGCTCGTTCTCGGCCTGCCGATATCGATGAGCATAGACAATTTACTGGCGGGCGTCGGGCTTGGAGCGACGGGCTATCCCGTATGGTTTACGGCGCTCGCTATCGGCGGAATCAGCGCCGCGATGTGCCTGTTCGGTCTGTTTTTGGGAGGCTCGATTCGCAAGTGGATTCCGGAAAACATCGAGATACTGAGCGGCGCATACCTGATGATAATCGCCGTCGTCCGGCTCATTCGTTGAGCGGTTTGAATTCATCCTTGTCGGACTCGCGCGCCGAGTCTTCGGGCAAGCATTTCGGAGAGAGAGGAAATCATTATGTCTACGCAAAGCGTCTCGTTTCAAAACGATATTATGCCGCTCTTCAATCAGTACAAGGCCAACATGATCTGGCGCTTCGACATAACCAACTATGAAGTCGTCAAGGACAATGCGCAGATGATCTACGACCGGATAAGCAACCAGGGAGATTCGGGCTACATGCCGCCGCCGCCCTTCGACCCGTTCACGCCGCAGCAGATCGCTATGTTCAAGGCATGGATGGATGAGGGATTTCCGCCCTGACCGGTCGCAAAGCGGTTTGTTGTACGGCGTCGTCTCCGCTATCTTTTTTGGCGGCGCGACGCAACGCTCGCTTTCGAGCGGGCGGCTTCACGTTGATTTATTATTTGAGAATCGAGAGGCATTATGACCCGGTTATTCCAACCTCTGATGGCGGTCGCGTTTTTGTTACTTGTGAGCGCGAGCACGCATGCGCAGTCGGAGACCTCCTTGATAGTTACCGTGACCGATCAGAACAAGGCTGTGATCGCGGGCGCGGATGTGAAGATACTAAACACAGCAAGCGGCCGGACTGTGATCGGCAAGACCGATTCATCCGGCTCTTACAATATCGAAGAACTCCCGCCCGGACTCTATCGCATATCGGTCACAAGCGAAGGCTTTGCGACCGCTGCCCGAAGCCTCGCGCTGCACGGCGGTGAGCCGGCGTCGCACACCTTTTCGCTCGTTCCCGGTTCCATAGAAGACACGATCACCGTGACGGCGGGGAAGGGAATCGCTCGCGCCGCAGTCGACGTGCCGCAGACGACGACCGTCACCGATGCCTCTGACATAGAATCCCGCCGCCCTGCATCGACTCTCGATGTTATCGGAAGGACTCCGAATCTGAATCAAATCAGCTCGAACCCGGCCGCCGAACGCCCGCGACTCCGGGGCTTGAGTTCGAGCCGCGTCCTGATCGTAATCGACGGCGAGCGGCTCAACAATGTGCGCACCGATCTCTTCTCAGGCATTTCGCCGAGCGTCATGGATGTGACCGAACTGCAATCGGCCGAGGTTGTGAGCGGCGCGGGTTCCAGCCTCTATGGTTCGGACGCTATGGCGGGGACGATCAACCTGATCTCCAAGACGCCGCTGCGCGAAGATTCGAAGAGGTATCTGGGCGTAAGATTCGACGGCGACTTTCGCAGCAGCGGGCCTTTCGGCCGCGGCGCGGCGACTCTGAACTGGAGCGTTCCACGGTTCGCCCTTCGAATCAGCGGGTCCAGATTTCGAACACAGGATTATACTGCGGGCGATTCACCCGTCCTGCTCGAAGACGTTGTGCGACTCGGACGGTTCGCTACCGAAATGGCGAACTCGATTGGAAACAACGTCGCGGTAACGTATGCCGTATGGAGCCTGAAAGCTCAAGCCGAAATCCCGAACGGTCAGGGTCACGGGTTCAACGGTCAGATCGATCTATGGTTCTTCCCGTCCGACAAACACAGCCTTCGCTACCGCGAGCTAAACAGCCAGCACAAAGACATAGGGCTGCCGCTGATCGTTCCGCCCTTCGAAGTGCGCGAACAGTTCAACGGCTTCAGGCGGCTCGACAAATACGGCGTTCGTTACGAAGGGCGCGAGCTTGCCGACTGGCTGCCGCGCGTGGCGGGCGGGTTCTATCGTCAAAAATACTCTTTTGCCGATGACAACTTCGTCTCTACGATAAACGAAGGCAGCAGTTGGGCCGTCATCGAAGACCCTGATGTGCCGGGAAACAGCATCTCCGTGCTCACGGGAAGGCCCTCGACCTTCACTCTCGGAAGCTTCACGGACGGGAAAAACGCTGTCACCTCTTATGGTCTCGATCTTCAGGCGAGTTTCATCCCGCACAGAGCGGCGGTCATAACGACCGGCCTGAGCTTTCTCGAAGACTCATCCGTGGACGAGTTCTCTCGCGTGAATTTCATATCGGGCGTGCCTGATCCGGGCAGCATCATAACCGGGAGAGCGAGCAACCCTGACTCGGTTTATAAGAACATCGGATGGTTCAACCTCTTCGAGTACGAGCCTCGACATTGGTTGCGCCTGACGGGCGGCATACGGCTCGACAACTGGAGGACCGAAGCGAAGGTGACGGACGGATTCCCGCTCGGCACGGAATCGGCCATCCTCGACGCCTCGCTCGCGGCGCTCCTCTCCAACCCCGGTCCTATAGATGTCGATGGACTCAACGGCATAGCCGATCTCGTAAACGGCGCGCGCGGAATTAAGACCGATAATACAATCGTAACGAGCAACATCGGCGTGGTCGTTCGCGCGCCCGGCCGTGTCAATCCGTATTTTCGATGGGGCAACAGCTACCGCGAGCCTGGCATAACCGAGCGATATATTCTGAGGGACTTCGGCGACCCGACCTTCAGCGTTCTTCTGGTCTCGAATACGAATCTCAAACCGGAGCGAGGCCATAGCGTAGACGCAGGCATAAAGGTTCAGCGCGACAGGTGGCATGCCTCTCTCGGATACTTTCGCAACAACTTCGAGGATTTTTTTCGCGCAGCCTTCAGCGATGCCATATTCGTGCCCGCTGATCCGAGCCGGGGGCTTGCGCCGCTCTCTCCCGATTTCCCCTTTCACGGCGTCTTGTATGTGCAGAGAACCAATACGTCGCGCGTTCGCATTCAAGGCGTCGAAGGCTATACGGAAGCAAGTGTGCCTCTGACCGATCTTGGGACCATCATGCCGTTCGGCACATTCGGATGGCTCAAGGGGTCGGACCTCACTCCCGACCCCGGAGCGATTGCGCTGATAAACCGGTTTTACAATCGCGCGGATACGCCGTTAAAGTTGAAAGGCTCGGCGGAGGATGCTCCGTTATCGAGCATAACGCCGTTTCGAGCGATTTTTGGAGCGCGCTACAATAGCATTGGAGGCAAATGGTTCGGCGAGTACGAAGTCCGCTATCAGGCCCGCGTAGAGCGAGCCGATCCGCTCGACCTTACGACGAACATTCTGACTCAGTACGGGACACTCGCCAGCCTCGATTCGCTGACGAGGCACGCGATCAGGGGAGGCTACACGCATCGGAGAGAAAGCTATCGCCTTTCATTCGTGCTCGGAGTGGAGAACCTCACAGACAGGTTCTACTTCGAGCATTTTCAGAACGCCCCCGGCGCGGGCCGCTCCTTTCTGGCCGGTGTCACTCTCGACTTTTTGAACCTCTTGCGCCGCTGAGGGACAGGCCAGGAGCGGGGTGATGAAAATCAGGCAGACCGAGGATCCTTGTTGTTGGCGGTTTTTGTTCCACGCCCTCAGTCCCGATTTCGCCTTTTTCAGGCCGGAATAAGATCAGAGGAACGAAAGGGAGGGAAATCGTATGCCAGGAAAAAACCGGAATACTCCAAATTTTCATCATCCGGCTTGAACCCAAAGGTCGGAAGCTCGATGACGGCGATCAGTCGCCTTCATTCACGAGGGTTCTCAGATAAATAATATGAGAGCCAGTGCCTCCAAGAGGGTTGTTTTACAAGTGGGTGGGGGCCACCTCTTCGGTCATGTATGTCTCGATCACGTCTCCAATCTTTACATCCTGGAATCGTTCGAGCAGGATGCCGCATTCGAAGCCCTGTTTGACCTCGCTGACATCCTCTTTGACGCGCCTGAGAGAATCGATCTTGCCTTCGTAGACCACGACGTTATCGCGCAGTATGCGAACCGTCGTGCGGCGTATCGAACCGTCTGTAACGTAGCAGCCTGCCACCTGACCCGCGCGCGGCACGCGGAATACCTGGCGCACCTCGGCGTGGCCTGTTATCACTTCGCGCTTCGTGGCTTCGAGCAGGCCGAGCATGGCATTTCGAATCTCCTCTTCTATCTTGTAGATGATCGTGTGGAGCCGAATGTCGACGCCCTCGGCTTCGGCTATCTCGCGTGCGCGCGACTCGGGCCGCACGCTGAAGCCTATGATGACCGCCGCGCGATTCATGTCCTTCGAGGAGGCTGCTGCCAGCATAACGTCGGATTCGGTTATAGCGCCGACGCCCGAACGGATTATGCGAATCTTGACGCGCTCGGTCGAAAGCTTGTTGAGCGAATCGCGCACGGCCTCTACCGAACCCTGAACGTCGCCTTTGAGTATGATGAGAAGCTCCTTGACCTGGCTCTTGTCGGAGAAGAGTTGTTCGAGCCCTCGCGCGGAGGTGTGGGCTATGGCGGCCTGCCGCGCCTGCATCTGTCTCTGGCTGGCGATGTGCTGGGCCTGATTGGGGTCTTTGACTACTTGTATAAGATCGCCGGCATGGGGGACGCCCTGAAGGCCGAGGACTTCGACAGGAGTCGAAGGGCCTGCGGTCTCGACATTCCGCCCCCGGTCGTCGAACATGGCGCGGACGCGGCCGAATATCTGCCCGGCTATGAACGGGTCTCCGACCTTGAGCGATCCCTGTTGCACGAGCACCGTAGCGACAGAGCCGCGCCCCCGGTCGAGCTTGGCTTCGAGCACGACCCCCGACGCCAGCCGGCCGGGATTGCTCTTGAGTTCGAGCAGGTCCGCCGACAGGATTATCATCTCAAGCAGCGCTTCGAGGTTTTCGCGCTTCTTGGCCGACACCTCGACCATAACCGTGTCTCCGCCCCATCCGTCCCAGAGCAGCCCGCGATCTGCGAGTTCCTGCTTCACGCGGTCGGGCTGGGCTTCGGGCTTGTCTATTTTATTGATGGCGACGATCATGGGCACTTCGGCTGCGCGGGCATGATCTATGGCCTCCAGTGTTTGAGGCATCACTCCGTCGTCTGCCGCGACGACCAGCACCACGATATCGGTCACGCGCGCCCCGCGCGCGCGCATCATCGTGAAGGCTTCATGTCCGGGCGTATCGAGGAAGACGATGTTGCGCTTGATTTCCGGGTCGTCCGGGTCGGGCACATCTACAGAGTAAGCGCCTATGTGCTGTGTTATGCCGCCGGCTTCGCCTTCGGCCACGTTCGTCAGGCGGAAGGCGTCGAGCAGAGAAGTCTTGCCGTGATCGACGTGGCCCATGACTGTGACGACAGGCGCGCGCGGGACGAGGTCGCCTTCGCCCGCTTCGATGATCTTTTCTTCTTCGGCCAGAGAGACCATCTCCTCGAAGGGAGCGAAGCTTATATCGTATCCGAACTCTTTACCGACCTCCTGCGCAATATCGACGTTCAAGGTCTGGTTTATGGTGGCCATCACTCCGCGACGGAGCAACTCCTGAACGACCTCTTTCGGCTTCACTTCCAGCTTCTCGGAGAACTCTTTGAGCGTCGTGCCCTCGACGAGCTTTATCGGTTTCAACTCGGTGAAGACGGGCCTGGCTTTCGGTTGCGCGACGGTGCCGGGACCGCGCTGGTGCCGCGGTATATCGAGTTGTTTCCCCTCCTGACGTGCGAAATCCCCAGCGCGCTTGCCTCGCCGCGAGCGTTTGCGCGAGCGCCCTGTGTCCTGTGGAATGTATGTGGTTCTGGGTTGTTTCGCCGCTCCTGAGTCAGCAGGAGCGAAAGGTTCGGGCGATACTGTTTGCAACCCGGCTCCTCCCTGAACGCCCGCGCCCGGCCTGGGCGGAGACGAGGGCTGCGTGGCCCCTTGCTGTGGACGCAAAACTCGCACATTGGTACGAGGACGAGAAGGCGGCGGGACCGGAGCAGGTGATGGATGTTTGGCAGCAGGGCGACTGGTCTGGGGTTCGGCTGCGACTGCCGGTTCTGCGGCTTTCGGCTCCTCCTGAACGAGCGGCTTTTTGGCGGGCGCGCTCGGAGGCGGAGGAGGCGCGGCCTTCAGTTTCAGAACTTTCGGTCTCGGAATATCGGGCTTCTCAGGCTCAGGCGGCATAAAGATTTCTTTCTTAGGCGGCTCGGCTGCCTGTATCTCTTCGACAGGTTGTTCTTCGACTTCCTGGACCGGCATTTCAACTTCTGCCTCTCCAGGTTTTTCAGCTTTCCTGACCTTCACCAGGCGAGGACCTGCGACCGGCGCTGCTTTCTTGGGAAAGTATTTCGTGCGAATCCTCTCAGCCACCTCGGCAGGAACCGTATTCGAAGGCACACTTACATCTATGCCCTCGCGCCGTGCATCATCGATGATGCGCTTGTTTTCGAGCTTCAATTCTTTCGCCAGATCGTAAATCCTTATCTTTTGTCCTGTCACCATAATAAATCCGATGCTCTCGGTGGTGCGTCGTCCCTCCTTTGTCCGGCAGCGGGTACGCTTCCGTCCTTTGTCCGTCGTCCGTTGTTTCTTTAGCGAGACCCTGAGCTACCGTGACAACGGACCACTGACCCCTGACGCGCCTGAGCGCCTTTTTCCTCAATCATTCTCCTTACGTTCCGTTTCATCTTCGGTGGTTTCAGAGGAAACCTCCGTATCCTGACCGCTGACTTCGCCGTAGATATAAGGAAATCTTCCTTCTTCGTCCGATGCCGCGATCTCGTCGGACGATTCTCGGTCGAGCGGCTGTGTATCGACTTCATCAGAGAGCGCAACAGATATAAGGAAATCTTCCTTCTCAGTCGCGGCCGCGCTATCTTCTATGTCTGCCGCAAGCGGTTCGCTCTCGGAAGCCGCTGTCTCAGGTTCTTCCTCGACCGCCTCTTCAACCGCGCCGTCATCGGCCTGCCTGACCGGTTCTTCTGCAGAGGAGTCCGACTCCTCTGCACCGGTTTCTGCCGCCGTTTCGTCCGCCTGCGCGAGCGCCGTATGCGAAACGGTCTCGTCTTGCGCGATCTCTTCAGGCACTTCGAGCGGCGTGGTTATATAATTTTCAGCGTCTTGAGCCGCAGTCGCGATCTTCTCGGTCACGGCTTCCCGGTCCTCGACAGGAGGCGCTTCCTCGGCGGTTGCAACTTGCGACGTAAGAAAGGAATCTTTATGCTCGACCAGACTCATTTCCTGATCGGCTCCCGCTTCCTCAGCCGGGACCGCTCCTTCGAACCCCTCCCTGACGGTCGGGGTACTGATTTCCACGCCTTCGACGGAGGGCGCTTCTTCGACAAAGATTTCTTTCTTGGTTGCAACTTCCGCTTCCTCGGCGGCTTCGGCATCTGCATACTCGGCCGAAGGCGCTTCTTCAATGGTTGCAGCTTCTGTTTCCTGGGCGGCTTCGGCCGTAGCGGCTTCTTCAGATGTCGCTTCCTCGCGGGCCGCCTGAGCCTCGCGCGCGTGTTTCTGCGCCAGCAATCGTTGCGCGCGGTCGAGTATGTCTGTGGCCTGGTCGAAGCTCACGTCTATCGCATCGACGAGCTCATCTAACGAAAGCGGTGAAAGCTGATCTATGGTTTCTATTCCGCGATCTTTCAATCGCTCCGCAGTTATCTGGTCGAGGGCCAGGCTCTCGCGTATGTCCGCGAGAGTCGCTTCGCCTCCGGCCATGACGGCTTCGAGTTGCGCGGCGGCGGCGCGGGCGGCCTCTTCGGCGCTGCGTATATCTATATGCCAGTTGATGAGTTTGGCGGCGAGCCGCACGTTCTGTCCCTTCTTGCCTATGGCAAGCGACAACTGGTCTTCGGGAACCGTGACCGTAAGCTTCTTGTCTTCGAAGCTGTTGATCTCGACTTTGGACACTTTGGCGGGCGAGAGGGCGTTTGCGGCAAAGACCGCATGGTCTTCGCTCCACTCTATTATGTCTATGCGCTCCCCGCGAAGTTCGCGGATGATCGCCTGCACGCGCGATCCTTTCATGCCTACGCAGGCCCCTACGGGATCGACATCGCGCTCGGTGGAGATGACGGCGATCTTCGCGCGGTCGCCCGGCTCGCGCACGGCAGCCTTTATCTGCACAGTGCCGTCGTATATTTCGGGGACTTCCATTTCAAAGAGCCGCTTGAGGAGTTCGGGCGACGTGCGCGACACTTCGACCTGCGGGCCTTTAGCCTCCTTCGACACCGAATGAATCACGACGCGTATGCGCTCGCCCTGGCTGAAGCCCTCGGCGCGGGATTGTTGGGGCTTGGGCATTACGGCTTCGATTTTGCCGAGGTCGACTATTATGCGTCCCCCCTCGAAGCGTTTGACGAACCCGTGTACGAGCTCGCCCATGCGGCCTATATACTCGTCATAGACATTATTGCGCTCGGCCTCGCGGACTTTTTGAAAGATTATCTGCTTGGCGGTTTGAGCCGCGATACGGCCGAGTTCTTCGCGAGCCTTGGGGAATTCGAGCTGGTCGCCCACCTCTGCACCCTCGACCCCCATCGCCTCCACATCGGCGAGGCTGATTTCGGTTGCCGGGTCAGTCACTTCTGAAACGACCGTCATCAGGGCGAACAATTCGACATCGCCGTTCTCGGGGTTGTAGCGGGCGCGAAGGTCTTCGGTCGTCTTGAACTGTTTGCGAGCAGCCGTCACCACCGCGTCCTCAATGGCCGAGATTATGATCTGCGGATCGATATTCTTCTCCCGACTCAGAATATCTATGGTCTGTGGAATCGGACTCGTTGACATATTTATTCAACTCCGAACAGTTTTAAAACTCACACTGGTTTGAGATCAAAACTGATACTCTATATTCGCCTTGACGATAGCCTCGTAAGGTATTTCAATCGGCCCTGCCCCGTCGACTTCGAGCTTCACAGTGTCGCCCTCTATGCCGACGAGCAGCCCGCGAAAATTTCGCTGCCCGCCCATGGGCGCTGCGGTCTTGATCTTCACGCGGTTGCCCGCGAAACGCTCGTAATCGGCGCGCTTATAAAGGCCGCGTTCTATGCCGGGCGACGAGACCTCAAGCGTGTATTTGTGCGGAATCAAATCCTCCACGTCCATCAGGGTGCCGACCTGATAGCTGACCGCCTCGCAATCGCCGTGATTGACTCCGCCCGGTTTGTCAATATATATGCGCAAAACAACATTGTTGCGCGGGCCGACCGTTTCCCAGTGAACCAGTTCCAACCCTTCGCGAGCCGTTACGCGCTCGATCAACTTGCCTATCGCCTCTCGATCCAAATCAATCATTGCTCGCTAAGAAAAAAAGTGGGCGCAAACCCACTTGTCTGGCAAGCTTTCAATGATACAGACAGATAGGATCAAAAGCAACAGCTATCAGCCGTCAGCCGTCAGCTATCAGCTATCGGAATTGAAGACTGAGGTCTGATGGAACAAATGCCAGCACATGCCCTCTGATGGCTGAAGACTGATAGCTGATAGCTGAAATATGTTAGAGTATCGTCAGTATGGCGGATGAGAGTCGAAGCGATATAGAAGCGTTCATCGGCGCGTTGCCGGACCCCTATGCGGCGCGCGTTTTTCTCGACCGTCTCGAAAGCCTACACCCCGCTCACGCCCATGACGCAAGGCGTGACCCGCTGCTGCTCGGCCGGATGCTTACGATTGCTTCTTACAGTCCCTTTCTGGCTGAGGAATCACTTCGCCATCCCGAACACATCGCCTGGCTGAGACGCGAGACCACACGCGACCTGGGATTCGGCAAATCGACCGAGCAATTATCTCAGGATCTCGCTCGCTTCGTCACCCGTACTATCTCTGCCGATCAGAGGTCCGCCCTCGCGCGATTCAAGCACAGAGAACTGCTCAGGATTTATCTGCGCGATTGCCTCGGCGTTGCCACCCTGGCCGAAGTGACGGAGGAGTTATCGAACCTCGCGGATGTGATACTTGAGCACGCGCTCGCACAGGCCCAACAGGAGATGGTGAACCTTCACGGCGCTCCGCTCACCGTAGACGCCCGCGGACGCATAGCACAATCGGAACTCGCCATCGTCGCGCTCGGCAAACTCGGCTGCCGCGAGCTCAATTATGCTTCCGACATCGACCTGCTCTTTTTATATTCGGGAGCGGGCGAGACCGCGGGCCGGGGGCGGAGACGCGAATCCATCATCGACAACAGAAAGTTTTTCAGAGGGGTCGCAGAACGCATAGTCCATAAAATCGGAAGCAATTCCGGCGAAGGGACGGTTTATAGAATCGATCTAAGGCTCCGTCCTTACGGGCGGGACGGAGACCTTGTCTGGGAGGTGGAGCGCGCATCGGATTACTATCGCAACAGGGCGCAGAACTGGGAGCGGCAATCGCTCATACGCGCTCGCGCTTCGGCGGGAAGCGACCGCGTGATGGCGCGATTCCTCGAACTCGTGCGCCCTTCGGTCTTCAGTCCCGAGGCGCTGCCCGAAACGCTTGCCGATGTGCGACGCGCGAAAGAGAAGATAGACCGCAAGGCGGCCTCGCGAGGCGGCGGATTCGACGTAAAGCTCGGTCGCGGAGGCATACGCGAAATCGAGTTCATAGCGCAGGCTCTGCAACTCGCGCACGGCGGGCGCGAACCCTGGCTGCGCTCGGCCCAGACCTTGATAGTCCTTGCGCGGCTCGCCGAAAAGGGCTATCTGTCGGAGACCGAGCGCGCGCGGCTCTCCGCTGCATACACGTTTTTGAGAACCGTAGAGCATCGCCTGCAAATGGAGCACGGCGTCCAAACACACCGTTTGCCGATAGCGCCCGATCATCTGGCTCTGGCCGCGCGCCGATGCGGGTATTCGAATGCCCCTGACCCGGCGGCCGCTCTGCTAGGCGATCTCGAAGAACATACCTCATCTGTGCGAGCGATTTTCAATCGCGTCTTTTCGGAAGACGTGAGCGAAGCCCAAACGGATATCCCTGTCGCTGCGCATATCCCGGAAGAAGAAGCGGACGATGAGACTGGGCGACTCATCGGCAACGCCGCCTCTGCCATAGATAAAATGATGGCTGCTTATGAGCGCGAGCACCCGTTGGATGCTCCGCGCGAGCCGGGCGCGATAAATCGAATAATCAGGTCTGCGCTGCCCTCGGCCATAAACCCGTTGCGCTCGCTGCGCAACCTGATTGCGTGGGCCGGATCGCTGGCAACATACAGGCGTGAGTACGCGCAGGCGGCCGGGTGGATACTGTCTGAGTCGGGTGGGGAGGCGTTTCTCACGCGATTGATAGCCGTCTTGAGCAGCCAGTATCTATCTCAGATATTAATATCGCGCCCGGCGCTCGCATCGGCGCTGGCTGACAACTTGCCCTCTCGCGCTCAAGTCGATTTTCTGCTTATGATGCGCGAGGCGGTCTCCCTGAAAGATACGCCCTCAGCCAGAGCCGATGCGTTGCGCCACGCCTGGTATGAACTGGTGATGGATATAGGCTGCCGCGATATGCTTGAGATGCGCGGACAGAAGAGCGGAGGAGCGGGGGAGCAGAGGAGCGGGGGAGCGGGGGAGCGGGGGAGCAGGGGAGACATAGGGGCAGTGAAGCCAGCACCCGAGCACCCGAGCACCCGAGCACCCGAGCACCCCTGCACAGAAAGCACCCGTGCAACGTTCCCGCAGGAGTTGCGGCGATTGCGCGCGAGCAATCTCGAACAGACGGCGCTTGCCGAGGACGCGCTGCGCGTCGCTCTGGAGATAGCGATTGACTGGCCGGGCATTGAAACCATCGACACCCTGTCATTCGCCGTAATGGGACTCGGACGGCTCGGACACACGGGGATGGATTATGGTTCGGACCTGGACTTGCTGGTCATATACGACGACCGAACGCCCTGGCCGCCCCGCCTCGACGGGCCGGAAGAAAGGCTCAGGTCAGGGAGTTGGCAAGAGTTCTACTCGACGTTGACTTTCGCGTTGGTGCGCGCGCTGTCATCGGTGACGCGGGAAGGTCTGCTATATCGCGTAGACCTGCGGCTCAGGCCCGATGGCAAGAACGGACCTGTCGCGGTGGGACTTGGAGGGTTGCTCGCTTATCTTAGGGAGCGCGCGTCTGCCTGGGAGCACTCCGCATATATGAAAGTGCGCGAAGTGGCGGGCGACCCGGCGTTTGGCGCGCGCGCGAGGGGTTGCGTCTGTGAAGCGGTCTTCGAGGGGGCGGCGCGCAACCCTTCGCTTAAAGAAGATATGGCCGCGATGAGGGCACGGCTCGAAAGTGAGAAGGCCGGCCGCGCGCGCCGGGACATAAAGTGGGGACCGGGAGGAATGACCGACGTTTATTTCATCACGCGATACTTGCAACTGCGCGACCGTGTTTATTTTCCGCCTGAGCACGGCACGACCGCGCTTGTCGCACATCTCGGAGAGACCGGCTCGCTCGATAGCGAGTCTGCGCAAATTCTGATCGAGGGATATTCTTTCCTGAGAAGACTGGATCACTGGATGCGATTGTTGCTCGACCGCCCCGGTCCCGTACTTCCCGACTCGCAGATCGCGCTCCGAGACATCACGCGCGCCCTCGGCTTCGAGCGAATCGAAGAGTTCGACCGGGAGTACGCGCATCACACCGCTGCAATACGTAGCGTGTATGAACGTATATTGAATTGAACTCTCTCGATGCGAAACAAAACATCCGTCACCCCTGATGGTTTTCAAATCGGTTCATCTCAGTGAAAAAAGGCCGCGCTCAAAAATTTTCGCCCGCTATGTATCTTTTCCGTCTCCGTCCGCTCTGATTGAGTGTAGAGGAGGAGCGAGATTGCCAAAGAAGAAAAATTCGAACTATAGGAGTGTGTAAAGTTGAACATGAAAAATGCATTGGCAAGTTTTCTGGTAGCAGTCGTGGCAGTTCTCGTAATAGGAGCGGCGAGTGCGAACGCAAAAGACGGCGACGTTAAAATCAGGGCCGGGCTTGCGGGGGCGGCAGTCAATGGGATGGTTCCCAAGGGGAAAGCGGAGTTTCGCACCCGCGCAAACGGCGCTCGCAAGCTCAATGTCGAAGGTGAAAAGATCAATCTTCCCGAAGGCACGATACTCGATGTGCTGGTTGATGATGTGAAGATCGGCGAAATCACCCTCGATGCTTTTCTCAGAGGGGAGCTTCAACTCAATACGAACGACAGTGATGTGGTTCCCCCGGTCGGAGCAGGCTCATCTGTAGTAATAAGCGATCAGAATGGAGTGACCATACTGGGCGGAACCTTCTGAAAGATCGTCCGATTGCCTTCTCACAGCCTTGCGGTCTTCATAACCTCAATATCATAACCCTTTCCAATCGCAAGGCTGTGAGGAGATATTTATGACAGACCATACGGATTCTCCATCCTTCATTCAAAGGCGGCCGTAGCGGAGCGAAACGGCCGCCTCTTTTCTTGTCCTGGTAAATTTCCCCACCGGATTGCGAAAAATCCCGCTTTACACGCTTTTGGAGACCGAAATCCCAGTATTTGTAACGCTTACAGGAAGGCATGATTATTGCTCTGAATAATAAAAGAGCCGCAACGATAGAGGGGTAAACGGAGGGCCTCATAATGGGTGGTGCGATAAATCAAGCCGATGCCTGTATTGCGGAAGACCTGACACCGTGCGACGATAGTGAGCTTCTGGCCGAATGCCTCGGCGGCAATTCCGCAGCCTGGGAAACTCTCATACTCCGATACAGACGGCTGATCTATTCGATTCCGATAAAAGCGGGGCTGCCGGAGAGCGACGCCGCCGATGTTTTTCAATCCGTATGTCTGAAGCTGTTCGAGAACCTTTCGGCCCTGCGCGATCACACAAGGGTCGGTCCCTGGTTGATCACCACTGCATCGCGCGAGAGTTGGCGTGTCTCTGCCCGCCGCCGCCGCGAGCAACCCGGTTCCGGCTCGCGTGAAGAGTATGAAGAGGAATATCTGAGCGAGGTTCCGTCCACGACACCTCTGGCCGACGAGCAGGCGGCGACAATCGAACGGCAGTATATTTTGCGCCGGGCCATAGACGCGCTGCCTGAGCGAAGCCGAATGTTGATCGAGTTGCTCTTTTATCAGAAAGACGAACTGAGCTACGCCGAAATAGCCCGCCGTATGAATATGCCTGTCTCCTCGATAGGCCCTACGCGCGCCCGCTGCCTGGAAAAACTCAAGATGATTATCGGCGAGCGGTTATGATACGTGAAGACAGCTATCAGCTATCAGCTATCAGCTATCAGCTATCAGGGCGAGTATTCAACCACAGATAACACAGATAACACAGATAACACAGAGAATATCTGAGAAATCTTGTAAGCAACATAGAACTTTTTCGGAACCTCCTCAATAGCCGGATCGAG
>JAKEHD010000440.1 GCA_022615215.1 Blastocatellia bacterium | reverse complement strand
TGTAGAAGGCCCTGCCTTCCACTGTGTGATCTGTGGTTGAATACTTGCCCTAATGGCTGATGGCTGACGGCTGAAGACTGACGGCTGACGGCTGATGGCTGACGGCTGAAGACTGATGGGTTCAGTTATCGAGGCGGTCGGTCGGTCGAAGGGTCGTTTCTTCTTTATCTCCCAACTCATCGAGATTGTTCGGGTCGGGCAGGTCCGCAGGGCGCGGGATGGTTTCAACTCCCCATCGGTCCATAGGGTAAGAGCCGCTCGACAGGGGCAATGTCCCTACGCTCGCGCGAGGTTCGATGCTTTTGAGATGCCCGCCCGCACATTGAGTGACGAGGACCGTGATGTTGTCTTCCCCTCCGCGCTGATTGGCAATTTGTATGAGAGATTCGCAGGCATCCTTGAGAGTCGGCGCGCGATCTATGATCTGTTTCATCTCCTCGGCGCGCACCTTGTTCGACAGCCCGTCGCTGCACAAAATCATTATGTCCATGTCACGCAAGGTCAGGCGGTCGACGGCGACCGAGAGATGTGAAGCGGCTCCGAGAGCCTGAAGGATGACGTTCTTGTATGTATGGCGCTCGGCCTCCTCTTCAGTTATGTGGCCCGCCTGCACGAGTTGCCCGACCAGCGACTGGTCGCGGGTCATCTGTTGCACGTGCCCGTCCCTTATGAGATAAGCGCGGCTGTCGCCCACCTGCGCGAAGTATACGTTGTCTTTATAAAATCCGACTGCCGTAAAGGTCGCGCCCATGCCTGCGTATTCGGGCCGCTTCATGCTCATCTGGTAGATGTAGAGGTTGGCCAGTTCTATCGAGAGCCGGAGTCTTTCCTGAAAAGGAAGCGAGGAATGATCGGGGCTGGATTGAAGCTCTATCATGCGGTCGCGCACACATTCGACGGCGAGCCGACTTGCGACCTCGCCTGCAAGCGCCCCGCCCATTCCGTCCGTGACGGCAAGCAACAATCCGTAACGGGTCTGCACGAAACTTGTCAGGTTCTCAGACGGGTCGCCTTTGACGGCTTCCAGGGTCCAGGTGTCTGCGGTCGAAAGGTTGAGAACCAGAAAATTGTCCTCGTTACCGGAGCGCACCATCCCCAGGTCGGTTTGCACGTATACCGAAACTTTGAATCCGACATCTTCCGACATAACGCTTAATCTGAACCAATCGTTTCTCGGGGGTCAGGGGCTTTCAGAAGGCAGAAGGATGAAAGCCGCTCGCTTTTTTCATCCTTCTGCCTTCTGCCTCCATCTTTTCCGAGTCTCCTGACCCCTGCCTCTATCGTAGGCCCGTTCCTCTTTTTTCAAACAAAGCTCCAAACTACGTATGAAGATTTCTCAATTCATGTGGCGCTGATTATGATGGATTTTCGCCCGATTCGCAATGACCGCCCGTCATTGCGGTAAATATGCTTTCCCTCCTCAAAGACTGTTCAAAGCGGAATCGAGATCGGCGATTATATCTTCGGCGTCTTCGATTCCGACAGATACGCGCACAAGCCCCTCTGTGATTCCGAGCCTGTCGCGCTCGTCGGCGGGCACCGACGCATGTGTCATGGTCGCCGGGTGAGAGACGAGCGACTCGACGCCTCCGAGCGACTCGCCGAGCGTGCATAACCGAACGCCTTCGAGCACCCGGCGGGCACGTTCGAGCGAGCCGGTCTCGAACGAGAGCATGCCGCCGAATCCCGACATCTGACGTCGCGCCAGTTCATACTGAGGATGCGACTTCAGGCCGGGGTAGTAAATCTTTTCGACCTTCGGGTGCTCCGATAAAAACTGCGCCACCAGGCGTCCGTTTTCGTCATGCTGACGCATGCGCACGGCCAGAGTCTTGGTCCCGCGCATAACGAGCCACGAATCCATAGGCGACAGTATAGCACCTGCGGCGTTCTGAATGAATTGAAGCGCGCGCGCGTCCCCTTCATCATTGAGCACACAAGCGCCTCCTACGCTGTCGCTGTGCCCGTTGAGATACTTCGTCGTTGAGTGTACTACAATATCGGCCTTGAGTTCGAGCGGCCTTTGAAAATAAGGACTCATAAAAGTGTTGTCAACGACGAGCCGCGCCCCGCAAGAAAAGGAATCTTTATGCCTGCGCGTGATCTCAGAGACCGCCTCTATATCGACCAACGACATGACGGGATTAGTCGGCGTCTCTATGAAGACCATTCGCGTATTATGATTGAAAGCGTCTTCCACCGCTTGCGGCTCGCGGGCGTCTACGTAGCTGAACTCAAGGCCGAAGTTTTTGAGCACCTTGTCAAACAGGCGGAAGGTTCCCCCGTAAGTGTTATCGCTGACTATAACGTGATCGCCTGCCTTGAGCAGGGTCATCACCGCATTGATTGCGGCCATCCCCGAAGCGAAGGCGTAGCAAAAACGTCCGCCTTCGAGCGCGGCCAGATTCCGCTCAAGCGCGAGGCGTGTCGGGTTTTGAGTGCGCGCGTATTCGAAGCCCTTGTGTTTTCCTATGCTCTCCTGCGCGTAGGTGGATGTTTGATATATAGGCACGCTGACCGCGCCTGTCGTCGGATCAGGCTCCTGGCCCGCGTGTATGGCTATGGTGGAAAATTTCATGCTTTGATTCTCCTGTGTCGTCATTCGCATGTAATCTAGCATTTTTCCGTCCGGTTTGGCATGGCTATGACGAAGGTGATGCGGATGAAGCGAGATGTGAAGCAAACCAGAGGGTGCGGTTCCCAACAATCGGTTATCAGGTAGCCGGATTACTTCATGACTCGCCTCTTCTCAACAAAGGTTGTTTTGTTTGGCGCTTTCTCACGCGGCCCTATTCAACTTGACCAGCACTTGAACTCGGATCACAGGTCGGGAAAGGGGCGGCGATTCGCGCCCACGATTCGCGCCCACGCTCACTCCCGCAATCTTCCGATAAAGACTGAGCGGGCGCATAAAGATTTCTTTCTTCAGCGGCCCTTCCAGACCACAAGCGACGCTGATGCCTGATCCGATAGCAATCAGCAGTCGAGGGACGCTTTATAACTTTTGACTCGGCCCGACTTTATCGAACCACACCCGACTGTAGGGGATTGATCTCCAAAAGCATTTTGAGCTTTTTAATGACAGCGTTCTTGCGCACGGGGACCGAACCAACCGTCATCCCCATCTGCTTCGCTATATCCGAAGCGCACAACTCTTCGCACAGACAGAGCCTGAACAATTGCTGTTCGCGCTCGCTCAACTTGGGTATGGTAGCCCGAAGCCTCTGACTCCTTTCGCCCGACAAGACCCTCTTATCTTGATCCGCTTCACAGATGACCGAATCGGACAGAAGCTCTTCCAGGCTTATCATCACCCTTTGACTTCGCAGATGGCGAACCACCTCACGAATTACGACTACCCACAGCCAGGTCTTCAAAGAAGACCTCTGATCGTCGAATGTGCGGAGACGACGATAATCATCCTCTATCAAGAGCACGACTATTTGCTGGCTCATATCTTCGACATCGGCATCCTGGGGGTAGCGTTTATATCTCATAAAGGACTGGAGCACGAATCTGCGAATATCGGGGAGAAGGGTTACGATGAGGTTGCAGTAATAGCTCGAAGGCATTGGTGTAGACATTTTATTCCTCCTATTGTTGAAGACAGGCTGGCCGATCAATTCCCTTCTAATGAACGGAGTTGAGTGGCCGGAATGTCGAGATTTGACAGAGCGCAAAAGTATTGCGCTCGCTTTCGAGAAGTTCTTTAAAGGATGAAGGATGACGAGCCTGCCTGCTTGTGGCTTTCATCCTTCATCCCTCATCCTTCATCCTTCCAACCCCCGTCGGCGGGAGATTGCACGAGCGCCTCTATCCACTCAAGCGTCCTTTCATCAAGCCATCGGCTGTCGAGT
>JAKEHD010000439.1 GCA_022615215.1 Blastocatellia bacterium | reverse complement strand
GGCTTCTTATTGAGAACACTACTGATTATTATCCGATGAAATTGGCACTATCCCCTGCCCGACTGCAAAGAATATGGGAAACCACCAAATTATTTTGGAAAGAAGTGCAATTATCAATGGGAGAGCAGGTTAAACCAATCAGTCCACGCCTCCGAATCAAAGCTGAGTTAAAAGGTGACGCGCTCGGCGTCTCTCACAGCTACGAACTCGGGATTGAGAACCTGCGGCTGAGTATCATCTGTGTGAAAGAGGGCGAGTTTCTGACGGCAGAAAACCTGTTGCGCTTTGCCAGGCTGCTCAATGCGCCGGAAGAATATCAGAAAGATTACTGCACAGCGGCAATGTATGTGCATGACAGGTTGCAAGGAAGAGAATTCCCCATCGAAGAACCGACAGGCTACGGAAGCTCGAATAAACAGCGGGGCAAAATAACGATCAAGGAAGTCACTCCCGAAGCTACGCCTTACGTTCCTGCCATTCCGATTCTCGCCGAGCCTCGTAACTTCATGGTTCTAGTTCCTGCAAACAAGGCGCTTGATGTAGTTGATGCCATCAAGAAGAAGTATGAAGTGGAGATGGGCAAGGTGCGAAACCGCTTGCCGCTGACGGTTGGTGCAGTCTTCTCTGGGTCGCGCACTCCGCTCGCCGCGCTCCTTGATAGTGGCAGACGAATACTGAATATCAGATCAAAGGAAGAAGACTGGAAGATCAGCAGCATTGCGGATGAAGCACAACATCGTGTGCTGAATTTTGAAGTCGCGGATAAAAGCAATAACCCTGCGCTGACGAAAAAGTTGACCTGGCGCGTGCCTATCAAGATGGGCGATGGTGTCACTGACGATCAATGGTATCCATACTTTTTCACTGATGCTGCTTTAGGAACTTATCAGCGAATGTTTCAGTCACCTGATGGGAACAGATATCTGGTTCATGTCGGTGATTTGAGAGGCGACGGTAGCGAGGAAATTAAAGCGCAGCCTTCCTTCTTTGACTTTGAATTTCTTGATTCAGCGGCGCAGCGGTTTGAAATCAGCTATGAAAATGGCAGAAGGCGCGGAAGGATGCACCCGGCGCGGCCTTACTACCTCGAACAGGTAGATGATTTCAAAAAAGTCTGGAAGATGCTTTCGGCAGGACTGGCAACGTCGCAGGTTAAAACGCTGAATGAATTGATCGAAACCAAACGCAGAGAATGGTTCGAGGGGTTGGATGCGTTTGCTGATGAACAACGCAAGCAGGAAAAGGAACGGCGGTGGCCGGTGTTCGAGCAGTTTGTCAAAGACGCGCTGAACAATGCGGGCTGGAAGAAAGGCAAACGACCTGCAAGTGACGATTTCTGCTATCTGCTGCGAACCGCTCTCTGCGGACAACTCGCGGATGTAGTCGAAATGTTTATGAAAATTCAGAAATTCAAAACGGAAGTAGATGGAGATGAAAAGCAATGAATGAAGCAACTGTGACTAATAGCCCTGGCAGGGGGCGGAAACTTTATGAGCAGCGTCGCCTTGTTTTTATGACGATTGATCCCGTACATATCGGCGCGGGTGGATACCGGCTGGGGCGCGTGGATAATACGATCACGCGCGAACCGGGAACGAACCTGCCCAAGATTCCGGGAACAAGTCTTATGGGGGCGGCGAAGAGTTATGCTGCGATGCGCTACAACAAACCTGCTGCTGCTGGACAGCAAAAAAATCTCTCGGACGAACAGAAAAAATCCAAGCTTTGTCCAATCATTTACACCTTCGGCACAGCTACAGAATCGGAAGGTGGGCAGGCCGGTTCAGTCAGCATAGGCGACGCGCATCTGTTGTTCTTCCCCGTCTATTCGATGGCCGGGCCGCTGTGGGTCAGTACGAAAGAAAAGGTTATCGAGGCCTCGGGCAAAGAGAGTATCGATCAATTGCCAGTTGAACCTGATGACAAAGGACAGACCGTGACCAGCCTCGACTGGAAAGACAATCTGAATCTGGGCTGGCTGCTGCTGCCGACAAAAAGCGGGCTGATAATCAATGCGCCTGACGAAATCAAAGAGAGCCAGGAATGGCAGGCCATCGCAGACAGAATCGTGCTGGTGTCGCCGAAAGTCTTTTCACAGATTGTGAACAGCAATCTGGAAGTTCGCACTTCGGTCAGCATCGATCCTGAAACGGGAGCGGCAGAAGGTGGCGCGTTATTCACCTACGAAGCGATTCCCCGCGCAGCCTGGCTGTGGTGCGACGCGGTGCAAGATAATTACCGAGAACTAAACGGCAAAAGCAAAGACCCCGACCAAAAAAACACTTTCCCGGTAGAAAAGCAATATCTACGAAAGAAAGATGGAGAAGGACAAGAGAATGCTGGTGATGAGTTTGGCAACAGCGAGATTTGGAAAAGCCCGATGGATGTTCTTCTAGCAGGTTGCCGGTTGATCGAGCATTTGGGCATTGGCGGTATGGGGACACGCGGATTCGGCAGGATGAGACTGCTCAGCGATTACCCCTTCAACAATGGAGGTGCGAAATGAGTGGTGAAGTGGATACCCTCAATCTTGACATGCACGCGGCGGAAACGTCCCAAAAAATCGTTAATGGAATTGAAGCGAAGAAGGCTGGGAAAGCTCAGGACACTGAAAACCTGGTGACGAAGGCGCTGGGAGTATTGCAGGAAAATGGAGTATATGCCTGTGCATTGTTTCTGTATGCGCGCACGACGACCGATAAAAACATAGCGAAAGAAGTTCGTAATGAGTTGTTTCAGATGACTGCAAAGCTAAAGCTGGGGCTGAACCCTCCTCAAAACCCGGACTGGCAGGAAGGCTTGAAGTTCGTCTCGGAGAAAATCTGTGATGACCTAGACAAGTTGTTGCTCATCAGACAGCTTTGGGAGCAAACGCTGATCTATGCTCGCTACGGAGCGAAAGCTTGGAAAGAAGATTCTGAAGCAAAGAGAAAGAGCGGAGATAAGAAGTGATGGGATGGACAGCTAATCCAATCTGTCTGCGCCTGCTTTCACCAATGCACATTGGCTGGCGCAAGTCAGGCAACCTGCAACAAACCCGGCCCTATGTTACGGGCCGTGTTCTGTGGGGATCGCTCACTGCAAGGCTGACTCGTGAGTCGGGAGAGGCAGATTATGGCGGTGTCGGAACACAGGTAAATGAACAACTTGCATTCACTTACTTCTATCCCTCGACGAAACAAGACCGCGTGACGCTTTGGCCCTGGAAAGATAAATGGGATGAATTTGCATGGATATATATGGGCAGCTATGTAAGCACTTCGCTTGAGGATGGACACAGCGCGGAAGAAGGCAGCCTGCACGAAACGGAATTTATTTCGCCTTACACTCGTGAAGGCAAGCCGGTTTATCTGGTCGGGTACATCTTTGCCAGAGATGATTGCAAACTCGAATGGAAAGAGATTCTTAGCAACCTGCAATTTGGCGGAGAACGCGGTTATGGCTGGGGACGGGTGGCGCTCATTGAGAATAACGGCTCTAACCCGCCTGACAAATGCTTCGAAGAGTTTGAATTTATCGGCGACCAGGATAGACCAACGCTCAAAGCTCTAGCAAATGCAAAGATACTGGCTCACACAATTCCTGATGGTGACAGCGCAGATGGAGAGATAGAGCCGCTTGTCGGCAGAGAAACCAATTCAGAAGGAAAGTTCGGCCAGTCGCATTCAAAAGCTCAAATCTGCTGGAAACCCGGAAAGACAGTTTCAACCGGCGACAATTTTTCTATTGGATATAAAGGCATCTGGAAAAGGGTTTCTTAATGAATCCTCATCGGCTACAAAGGCGCATGTATGCAATTTTCCTGATGCGCAATGTTGATTCTCCGCCTCCCCTGCCAATCACCTGTTGGCGAACCACACCGCATAGTCCCTGACCATCTGGTAGTTCGCCGATCTCCGGTTCCTCACTTTCAGTTCGCATAGCGGAAAGTCGTATCTCTTCTTCCCAAGCCTCACCTCTACTATGATCCCATACATATCGTCTACTCCCGATATGTCTTTGATCTTTAAGCGATCTCCATCTTGTAACGGCCCGCCTTTCTCCCATAGCGACACTTCGGCTTCGAAGATGATCGGAGCATAAGCGGAGATGGGTCAGTGAGATCACGAAAACTTCCTCCTGCTTTTCGTTCTCTATGGCGCAGAGGATGCCGCCCATGTCGCCTGAGTCGAACACCGATGTGACTTTCAGTTCTTCATCGACAGAGACGCGATTGCCTCGTTTCCGCAAGGAACGGCTCGATTCAGGCGTGGCATAGACGGGCAAAGGGAGATGCGACTCAATCTCCTTGACGAGTTGTCTGCCGGTAGGCGCTTTGATTTTCACGTCGCAATGATTCCTTCGAGCAGTATATATTCAGCCTTTTCCGAAGCCATAAGATATTCAAGTTCCGCAATCTCCGTCAAGCTCGACGAAACGGGGTAACGGTTCAGAAAGGGATGAGATTTTTCACCACGGAGGCACGGAGTCACCGCAGAAAATGAGAAAACTCTCAGTGGTCTCGGTGTCTCCGTGGTGAGGTTTTTTGCTTGTCCGAACATTTACGAAACGGGGCCGTACATGCAAACCAGACGGACGAATCACGCATCACGCATCACGCATCATAAACACGACTCGTTTCTCTTCATCGAGGTCTGCCTGAACGCACGCGCCTTTCAGTCCCGGATGCTCCAGGAGATAACGGGCAAGGGGGGCGACTACGAGCGATTCCATCGCGCGTTGCAGAGGACGCGCGCCGTATCTCGCGTCGAAGCCTTGCTTTGCCAGATGCGCGAGCAGCGCGTCTGTCCATGTGAAATCCATACCGGCCTGGCTCAGACCTTCGCGCTCAGGTATTTCAGAAAGCTCTTTTCGGGTTATCGCAAGAATCATCTCTTCGTCGAGAGGTTTGAAGCTCACTATCGAGTCTATGCGGTTGTAGAACTCAGGCCGGAAAAACGACTTGAACCCGCTGCCCGCGCCCCGGCCCTTCGCGCTGTGTGACTGAGCGGCGCTCTTATCGAAGCCTAACGGCCTCATTTTATCCGCTCCCAGGTTCGAGGTCATTATGATGACGGCGCTCTTGAAAGTCGTAGTGCGGCCGTAGCGGTCTGTCAGACGGCCTTCGTCCAGTACGCTGAGAAGCACGTCGAAGACTTCCCTGTAGGCCTTTTCTATCTCATCGAGCAGAACGACGACGAAGGGTTGCTGACGCACACGTTTTATCAAATCGCTCGGCAATCCTTCGGGGCCGGTTATCAATCGCTCGGCCGCGCCCGGTCCCGTGTATTCGCTCATGTCGAGGCGTATAAGGCGGTCTCGCTCGTCGCCGTGACCGAAGAAGTAATTCGATATGCTGCGCGCAAGTTGCGTCTTTCCAACCCCGGTAGGGCCGCAGAAGAGCAACACTCCTACGGGGCGGTCAGGGTCGTTCAGGCCCGCTTTGAAAGTGGTGACTATATTTGCTGCCGCGCGGCAGGCTTCGCTCTGGCCTATGACCTCTTTGCTGAAAGTCTCGATCACTTCCGACTGACCGAGGAGCATATCATCGCGCAGGAACAGTTCGGGCAGTCCCGTCTGGCGTATGAACTGCTCGATGGCGTTTTGCGCGGTCACCTCGCTTGCGCGCTCCAGGGCGGCCCGCTCGAAGAGTTGATTCAGGAAAGCGATGGTCCTTCCCGGAAATGCCTGATAGGGAACGAAGCGGCGAAACAGGCGATATACGAGTTCGCCTACGGACTCGGAAACCTCTACGCGGTGATTTCGCTCCAAAGACTCGACTGCGCGGTCGAGGATAGTTATTGCCTTCGCGTGGTCGAACTCCTCAAGCTTCAAGACCTGAAACATCTCGACGAATCCCGGCAGGAGACGGCGACAGGCATCGAGTTCGCCGGGCGTCGCCTCGGCCACGAGTTGAAGCTCTCCGCGTTCGAGATAGGGAAGCAGGAAGGCCGCTATCGATGCGCGAGGCTCGCGGCTCCCCGCAAGTATCAGGTCGAGGAGGTTGCCCGCGCAGAGGGTAGTCCCGCTTCGCGCGCCGCTTATGCCTGACAACTCTTCGATCACACGTTCGCACCGTTCCTGCCACTGGCCTAGATACTGCATGCCTGCAATCAGTCGGCCCCCGCTCGTGAGCCAGAACCTGTAAGGGTACTGCTCGTCTTCGTCCTCTTCGGTCTGCTTGATCTGGCGCTCTATGTTGCGGACGGCATTCGCGAGGAGTGTGGTTTTGCCTGTACCCGTTTCGCCCACGATTATGACATTGGCTTTTTCCCTGTTGAGCCTCTGCGCGAGGTCGGCCACTTCGCGCTCGCGCTCCCAGGCTTGCGTGTATTGCCTTCGAAGACGGCGCTCGCCTAGAGGTTCGGCCACAAGGCTCAGGGTTGAAAGATCGGGGATGTAACGGTATCGCTTCTCTTTTTGCGGAAGTTGCAAGACGATCTCTTCGAGCGAAACGTTTTTGGGCGGCAGGAACCGCGACAGTTGTTGAGGGGTCAAGCCCTTTAGCGTCTCCTGCACGTAGGCTGTAACAAGGTCTTTGAGGGCTTTGGATTCGTAATAATAAAACCGTATGTCGAAGATGGGCAGAGAGCATACGAGCAGGCCGCCCTCCTGTCGCCCGTACACGCAAGCCACTCGCAGGTTCACCGCCCCTTCGGTCGGATAGATTCGGTTTTCCAGGCGATATTCGGGACGGACGGCGACCTTATAATGAATCAGCCGCGCATCGAGAAAATCCGGCGCAGGCTGCCAGGGGTATTTGTCGTAGGACCACTTCAGGTACTCTTTGACCTGAAACATCACCTCGTCAGGCGTGGGGCCTGTGGCCGTGCTGACAGAATGATATTCGACGGGCCTTGCAGTGAAGTACCCTTCGAAGTCTTCCCATATCAAAACCGGAAATCTATATACAGCCATCAGCGCCTCGATAAAACCAATATGTGGTAGAATTCAAAACGAAGAGGAGACCCTTATTATGGGAAGAGTTATCATTGAATTGCCTTTGCAAGTGAATCGCCATTTTCACATTACGGATGCCAAAGTCGCCGCAGCCATCTTGCAGCAATTGGAGAGTCTGGCACAAGTTAGAGCGAACCTGCCTGATGTAACCGACGATGAAATTTTGAGCGTATGGGCAGACCGCACGGACTCGCCGGATGAGATCGCCCGCAAGCTTCGTCAAAGCAATAAACAACATGACTGATTTTCTGAGCGATACCAATGCATACGTTAGCCTGCGCCCTGCGAAGGCAACTCGGTTTCAAACCGTACCTTGAGATATATCTCCGATACAGGAAGGCGGCATCCAACCGATGTCAGTTCTACCGTGTCGTCCAGGCTGTTAGTCTCATGCAACACCCACGTGCCGTCGTCCTGCCGCACGAATCGCTCGACGTGAACCCTATCCTGGGCAATGAGCAGATACTCCTGAAAGGAGTTGTTCGAGCGGTATCGCTCAAACTTCTCACCGCGATCATAATTCTTCGTTGAATCCGACAGTACCTCGACGATTAACAGAGGGTTCGTCAAGGTATCGAGTTCGTCGTCAATGAAGACAGGTTCCCCGCAGACCACTACCACATCCGGGTATGCGTAAAGACCTTTGCGACTTACACGCACGCGGAGGTCCGTCGAGTAGACTACACACGGTCTGTCACGAAGCTGGTTCCGCAATTCTCCTGCGATGTTCCCCACGATCTGGACGTGCCGCGCCGATGCGCCGCCCATTGCGTAGATCACCCCGTCGAGGTACTCACTTTTTGTCTCCGAGGCACGCTCAAGCGCAAGATACTCTTCCTCGGTATATCGCGGCTCCGGTTGCGTAGACATACTTGCCTCCTCATATCGCTGACCTGCCGAAGCTTACCATATATGGCCCGAAGCGGGCTAACGATGAATCATAGTTCATGCCCCGCATAATCTCGAAATATCAAGGCTGAATTCATCAATGTGAATGTAATGAAATGCCCGTTTCTTCCATATAGAAGTAAAGGGACAGCACAGTCGTGCTTTTCCCTGTCTTGAAAACGTCTCGATATTCACAAGGAGGATAGAAATGTCAGCAACTGTGGAAAATACGACATCTAAAACCAGTTGGGCTCCCACAGCCAAAGTCAGTGCTGGAATTCTCGCAGCATCAGTGACTACTTTGTTATTACCAGTCTGGACGGGATTGACAAAGGTCGATGTGTCAGCCCCCCAGGCCGCGGCTCTTACGACCCTGATTACCTTTGTGATCCAGTACTGGGTGCCGGAGCGAAAATAGATCACCGTGACTAGGTGAGGGCCTCACCAGGCTACAAGTGAGTGGCCTTCTCGTAGGAGATTGGGCGGAAGACGACACAAAAGCCCTGCGGAGCGTCATTGCAGAGCTAACAGACTATGTGCGTTATATTCAGGCAATGTGAGGAGGCCACTTACGTTGTGAATTGAAAAGAAGCATGTCACCTCAGTAGACTTGAATTCATCTTCCAAATACGAGCGAATGGTCTAACGATAGAATCATAGTGCGCTCCACCCGTCATTTCAAAACGGACCTCGCTCGTGCTCTTTCTCCGAACAACCTCAATCATAATCGTCTTCAAATTCCTGCGGGAGAGGCAGCCCCGCCAGCAAAAATGCGCGAAGCTCGGGAGCCGTCGGCGTCTTCAAGGTCAAGAGTCCCGACCGCAAATCCAGCGTCCTCCCCTCTTTGTCGTAAACCCTTATGACGGGAAGCGACTGCGATGGCGAGAGACCGACATCAGTGAGGGAGCTATCCGACCGACCACTGACCACTGACCACTGACCACTGTTCCTTTCAATCACCGACCGGACATCCTCTTCATCGGCTACGGGCAAGACCTCGACGCGGATGGGCGCGAAGCTGTCTTGAGCGGGATAAAACAGGTGCGTTCCCGCTTCGCCTTTTGCGAGAGCCGGGGCTTGCGCTCCTGTGACCACAATCGCTTCATCGGTCGCCCCAAGTGCCTCTTTGCAATCATCAGGCAGGGCCACTTCCAAACCCAACTGGTTCCCGAAAAGTTTAGTGTATAACCTGATGAGCATCGCCCTTTCTTCCCGGCCCGATTCTTCAAGCGAACTTATGTAAACAATCGCCCGGCTCGCGGACGATTGATCGCCTTGAGCAATCGCGTTTAAGAGAGAGGCTTCTCTGAGCGCGTCCGCGAGGTAATCTTCGACTCGCTCGCCGTAAGGAGGAGAAGCAGTGGCGAGGTCTCGCAGGTAGCTGTGTACCGATTGCGCGGCTACGATCTCTTTCCAGAAATCCGTTATATCGGCCTGCCGCATGGTCAATTGCCCTGCCGCGAGGCTCCGCCCTTTGGCACGCGGGATGAAATCCGACCTCTGACCATCGAGCCGCTCAAGGGTGCGGCGGCAGAGGGCGCGAACCTTTCGCGCCTGCTCCTGAATCAGGAAATAACGATACTCTTCGGGCCGCACTTCTTCCGGCGCTATGAGACCGGCGGGCCGCAGGTGCGAAGATTCGTCTTCGACCCTCGAAACCATATCTTCTATGCGTTCGATGATCTCTTTCGGCCGGAATAGTTCTAGCGCCCGCAGAGATGAACTATCGGCTTCGATGCCTGCGAGTCCCTCCACGCTCACGGCCAATGCATCGCGCCCCGGATATATGCTCACGATAGTTGGAGCATCCGTCCTTATCGCCACAAGCCGCGAGGCTACGGGTTGTGCGATCTGCTGTTCGAGCGCGCGCTTCAAGGCGCGAGCGCCCAACTGCGGATGATAGCCCTGGTCTATGATCTTCTCCATAGCCCGCTCGTCCACGCGGAGCACGCACTTTCTGCGCGCGAGTCCGTCGCGGGCGAAGAGGTTTTGAATCAGGAGACGGGCGATCTTTCCTATATCTTCGCGGCCTAGCCTCGCAAAGGGCACAACCCGGTCCAATCGGTTGAAGAATTCGGGCTTGAAGAATTTTTCGGCCGCCTGAGTGTAGACGGACGCCTCTTTCGATTCGTCCTGCCGGAATCCGAGATTGCTGCCCGCTTCCCTGACTCCGAGGTTCGAGGTCATAATCAATATCGCGTTCGTGAAATCGGCCGTGCGCCCTAGTGCGTCGGTCAATCGCCCGTCCCCCATCACTTGAAGCAGGAGATTGAAAACATCCGGGTGCGCCTTCTCTATTTCGTCGAGGAGGATGACCGAAAAAGGCTGGCGACGGACGCTTGAGGTCAATAGCCCTTCCGGTTGATCGAACGTCCCGACCAGCCGCGCGACCGAATAGGCCGATGAGTATTCGTTCATGTCGAAGCGCAGGATTTTACCCGCGTCGCCAAACAGATAATTTGCAAGCGATTTGGCGCACTGGGTCTTGCCGACCCCTGTGGGACCGAGGAAGAGGAACGCTTGCATAGGCCGCGTCGTGTCGTTGAGACGGGCTTTGGCTATGCAGACGGCATCGACTACGGCTTCGATAGCGCCGGGCTGTCCCATCACTTCGCGACCGATGGCCGAGACGACTTCCTCGCGTTCAAGCTTCGCGCGGTCGTTCAGAAAAGAGAGCGCCACTCCGCTCTTCGCGTGAAACTCTTCGAGCACGCCTTCTCTGAGCACGCCCATGTTGCGATACTTGACGGCGAGTTGTTGCAAAAAGAGAGCGGCCTTGCCGGGAAAGGCCGCATCGCGAACGTAGCGGCGCTCGATGTCGAGCACGACGGGAAGAACCTCTATGCCGAAATGGCAATGATGCTTTTGTTCGAGTTGCCGCATAAGGCTTATGAGTATGCGAAAGGTCTCGTCTTCGTCAGGCTCTTTCACGGGCAGAAGATGAAAGAGGTCGGCAAATCCCCGGTCTCTCTCCTGAAGTATTCGCAGCGCTTCGGGCGTAATCTCGCCGAGCATGCGAAATTGTCTCTTCTCTATATAGGGCTTGAGTACCCCGGCGACGCTCAGGTTTGAATCTGAGCTTATCCCTGCGTGAAAGAGTCCGAGCAGGTCGTCGAAGTAGAGTATGTGATTGCGCTTTTTGGCTTCTTCCAGGATGGCGAGCAAGCGGTTCTCCCATTGCCCCACGTAAGACATGCCTGAGATCAATCGCTGAGGCGAGAGCAGCCAGACGTTCTTCTTCGATGAGTAAGGCGACTTTTTCTTGGACACCGACCGGTAGACGAATTCGTGAATGAGGGCGGTCTTTCCCACGAGGCGCGGGCCTGTCAGGAGCACGGGCCGCTTGTCTGAAGCGGTCAGAAGTTTTGTAAGCTCCCGGATTTCGCGGTCGCGGCATATCACGCGGCTCAGGTCGTTCGGATATAGATAGTCGAGGCATCGTCCTACGGTTTCGAGTTCGACTTCGCCGTCGAGGACTTCTCCGCCGCTGAGCGAAGCGAAGAGATTCGTTTTAGGCATGGAGGCCATCGCGGGGGGATGCATATCGAGGTCTAAGGCGCTCGACCATGCTTTTCCATCGACGGAGAGGGCTTCAGGCGAGGGGGCGTTTTGTCCCTCTTTCTTCTCTTTATCGCGGAAGTATCGCGCAAGCGTTTCGGCCGCGCGGTCGCCGAGGGATTCTCCTTTTTCTATATCGAACCAGAGGTCGGGCACGCTCGGCGTGAAGGCGAGTTTGCGGTCGAGGTCTTTGAATATGACGACGAGAAACTGGCATCTCGCCACTCGGCCCGCGATGTTGAGCGTGAGCTTGAGGAAATGGTCTTCAATGTCGGGAGAGAAAGTATAAGCGGCGAGTTCATCTTGTCTGGTCTCCATGCCGAGGCGGTCGAATTTTCGTTTCAACTCCTTTGCGAGCTTGTTCACCGCGCGGTTGAGGTCTTCATCTCTTGCGACCGGCTCCTGAAAGAAGAGCGGACGAATCGTATATGAAGACGCGGGAGTTCCTTTCGAAGAGGACTTCTCTATGTATATTGGGACGGTGACTATCATGATTTTCCAAGCCGAAAGCAGCCGCAAGGTTTTTAATGATAGCACGAGAGTTTCAGGAGTTGATATGGCTTCTATCGGGGTATATGTTCAGAATGGGAATGGGATTTCACCACGGAGGCACGGAGACACGGAGAATGAATCTCTGTGCCTCCGTGCCTCCGTGGTGAGTTTTTTGTTTGTCTTAACACATACTCTTTCGGGAACTTATTTACAGAGGCCGGGGTCTAAAAGATCAGCGCCGTTCATTCCAACACAACACCGAGCGAGATGTGATCCCCTGTGAAGCAGCGGTGTGTGGAGGTGGCGATGAAATGGAAACCGGCCTCTGCCTCTCTGGCAATATTGTTCATAGTCTTTGCCGCGAACTATGCCTCTATGGCGATGATCGCAAACGCATGGCAGCAGTCCGCGATTGCCAGTTCGAACGATCTCAACCCGGCCACATCGCCAGAAGAATTCGCTCAGGCAAACCCTCCTGTAGTGGAAGAGTTCGCGGTTTGGGGATGTGGTTACGGGCGAAGTGACGGAGTGGAAACGGTAATAGCCTTCGTTCTATACTGCGCGCGGGGCAAAATGAAAATTTTTCCAGAGAGGAACGCTTATGTGGAGTGCGCCGCCCTTTTTCTTTCTTCAGAGATTTCTTTCTTC
>JAKEHD010000438.1 GCA_022615215.1 Blastocatellia bacterium | reverse complement strand
GGCGTCTGCCCTTCGCCCCGCGTAGTGCAGGAAGCGCAGCGGCGCTACCTGGAATACTCGAACGAAGCGCCTGTTCATACGATGTGGCGAGTGCTCGAACCCCAGGTCGAAAGCGTCCGCCGCCGCCTAGCAGAGCATTTCGGATGCGACCCGGAAGAGATGGCCGTAACCCGCAACGCAAGCGAATCGCTCGAAATCTGCATATTCGGTCTCGACCTCAAACCGGGCGACGAAGTGCTGACCACGAGTCAGGATTATCCGCGAATGCTCACCTCCTGGCGGCAGCGCGAACGGCGCGACGGTATCAAGCTGAATATGATCTCGTTTCCTGTCCCGCCTCCTTCGATGGACGATCTTTATGAGAGACTTGAGCGCGCCATCACGCCTCGCACAAGAGTCATTCTGGTCTGTCACATCACGAACCTGACGGGGCAGATATTTCCCATCAAGCGAATATGTCAAATGGGGCGCGAGCGGGGAATAGAAGTCATAGTCGACGGCGCGCACGCATTCGCGCATTTCCCTTTCAAGCACGCGGATCTGGACTGCGATTACTACGGCACGAGCCTGCACAAGTGGTTGCTCGCCCCGCACGGGACGGGATTTCTTTACGTGAGGAAATCGAAGATCAAGAGCCTGTGGCCCCTGATGGCGGCCGACATAAAACAGGACGAAGACATTCGCAAGTTCGAAGAGATAGGCACGCACCCGGCCGCAAATCACAATGCCATAGCCGAGGCGCTGACGTTTCACGAAGGCATAGGCATAGAGCGCAAGGCGGCGCGGCTTCGCTATTTGAAGGACCGCTGGGCGCGACGGCTTGAGAGCCAGAAAGGCGTCCGCATACTCACGCCCTACGACCCTGAGCAATCATGCGGGCTTGCGAATTTCACTATCGAAGGAATAGACCCCGTTAAACTGGTCGCGCACCTGTGGGAGCCTTATCGAATAATCACCACACCCATCAGGCACCCGGAGTTCAACGGCATAAGAGTGACGCCGAACGTCTACACGACTCTGAACGAGATAGACACATTCTGTGAAGCGGTGGAGAAGGTGATCAAATCGGGAATACCTCCGCCAAAGAAAATAGTGGAATGAGCGCGTCTCTTGTTGTTGAGGTGTCTTTATCTCGTGCCAGAGCTTGAGATCGACTCACGGGTGATAAGACTATAGGATTATCGAAGTATCGCTCAGTTTCTATTCGAGGTATGCCGTAGAAACGCCACAACGACGCTGACCAAACCCGCGCCGCAGATAGCCGCGCCGGCAGCATCGTGACCATGCAGGATCAAATAAAAGCCAGCGGCAAGGAATAGAACTGTAATCAGGAAAGCGGAAAGCAAACCGAGTCGAGCCATGAGGATGCCGTTGGCGATCAACCTGTCTTCGTTCTTTCGACGGTGCGGGCCTTCTTCACTGTACTCCTTTATGATCAGGTTGAGTAATTCGGGAGCGGTTTTCTTGTACTCTTCGAGAGCCTTTGGAGAGGGCAGTGGGCCGCTGAAAGATTCCGCCCGAACAAGATAGATTCCTGATGAGGCAAGCATCTCAGCAAAAGCAGCGATGGATTGTTGGTCGAGGCGCTCTGATTCTGAGGATGCTTCGGTCAAGGCCGTAGAATCAGGCGATCCGTCGGGTGGATTTTGCTCCATATTTTTTCATTACTTTCATCAGGTCGCTGCCTATGGCTTTCCAATCGCCGGCCATAGCCATCGCGTCTGCTTCATCTGGAGTCTTATCCCCTCCGCGCAATTCTTCAACCGTAGGAGCAAGCGCGCCAGCCCAATCTATCGCGCTGGCAAAGCCGCGGCCGAAACCGGGAATCGCAGGTCTGAGATTTATGTCGGAAGCGGCAATTTGCTCAGGGGTGCGCTCAAGAGCGCCTGACCGTTTGCAAGCCTGTAGTTTCTTGACTGATTCGATGTACATATTATCACCTTCAAGTAATCGAACCAGAAGCGGAGCGGCTGGTATTAGGATAAGAAATAGTCGAACTGAAATCGTCCCAACTGAGGATAATATCTCGTCAGAAATCCTTCCCTCGAAAAGCCTGAGCTCTAAGGGCACCGATATAATGATTCCCATAACGATTGCAAGGAGCAATGCCGGCAAAGCAAAAGCTTTTGTTGCTGAAGATACCACTTCTCGAAAAACGGACATAATCAGCAATCCATACCCGACTCCAAAAACGGCGGCTAATAAACTTGACTCAAAAAATAGCCCCAGGCCAAATGCTGCGCTGAGAGTAGCGAAGAGGCCGCTGATTAGTATCAATACCCCTTTCATAATCTGCTGGCTTTTGGCTTGAACGCCGCAATGAGCGATAAGCTCTGGGTCTGTTTTTGAAAGAAAATAAAATAGCTTCTTCACAGTTGCTCCTCCTTACGTCAGACAGCCATAGTATATTATCAAAATCGGCTTGTGGGCAAAGGTTGATTCAAATTCACAAAGACATAATCAGCTATCAGTTCCGTATGCCTATAACCACAGTTCGTAAACATCGCAACTCAATTTTCCGCTTCCGCCATTCCTATGATTTCATAGAGCGTGTGCTCGCCCGTCTTGCCGGGAACCTGTACCCTTATGGTTTTGCCTACGCGCACACGGTCTTTCACCTGAGCGTAGGTATCATCCGATATGAGCAACGCCGTGCCCGCCTGCTTGTTGGCAGATTCGATGCGGCTCGCAAAGTTCACCGCGTCGCCTATCGCAGTCACTCGCTTTCTGCCCGGAGCGCCGATGGCTCCGACTACCACTTCTCCGTAGTGTATGCCTATCCCTATTTGAAAGCTCTTCGTGTAGATGCTCTTCAGATAAGGTCTGAGTCGGGCGACGGCTTCGAGCATATCAAGCCCGGCTCTTGTAGCTTGCAAGGCCGCACCCTTCGGGTCTTCGAGTCCGAAGAGGGCCATGATTCCGTCGCCTATGTAATTGTCTATGTGCCCGCCGCTGGCGGTTATGGCCTGACCCACCTGATGGAAGTAGCGGTTCAAGACGTGGACAACGTCGTAAGGAGGCAGAGCCTCTGCGAAAGGCGTGAACCCGCGAATGTCTGCAAAGAGGATGGCGAGTCGTTTCTCTTCGCCTACGGGACCGGGCGCGGCCTGCACTCCTAACTGGCTGGTCAACTCTTCGTCTTCGTCGTCGAGCACGAGCCGCCGCAGTCGCACGTTTCCTGTGATCGTGGTCTGACAGGCGAGGCGCATCTCGGGAGAAAAATGGAGCCGCTCGGCGAGCGCCCGTTCTCGTTCGTTAGGCGGAACGCAGTATTCAAGACCATCGAGTATCAAGACGCGGCAGGTAGAGCAACGGGCGTTGCCTCCGCAAGCGTGAGCATGCGAAATGGCAGACTGCAAGGAAGCTCGGAGAATGGTCTCATCGCTCTTTATCTCGACTTCTTTATCATCAGGCGTATAGTAAACACGCGGCATAATAAACACCTCTCGTCTTGGCCCTCCGAAAGACCTGATTGTATCATCAAAACCGCCCGGCACAACTTTTCTCCCTCGTGATATTTTGCCAAAAAAGATTCGAGGCCGTTGCTTTCTTTGCAAGCGGTCGATGAATCGGTTAGGATTTGAAGTTCAGCTTGAGATATGAGAAAAATAGTCGAATGCATACCGAATTTCAGCGAAGGGCGCAGGTCCGAAGTCGTAGACCAGATAGTAGCCGTCATAAAAGCTACGCCCGGCGCAGTGCTGCTCGACCGCGAGTCCGATCCCAATCACAACCGGTCGGTCATAACCTTCGTCGCAGCGCCTGACGCAGTGGTCGAGGCGGCCTTGCGCGCCGCGCACAAAGCCGCTGAACTTATAGACCTCAACAAACACACGGGCGAGCACCCGCGAATGGGCGCAACCGATGTCATACCTTTCGTGCCCATAGCGGGAGTGACGATGGATGATTGCGTTGCGCTTGCGCGAGAGTGCGGCGAGAGGATGTGGCGCGAGCTTGAAATCCCCGTCTACCTTTACGAAAAGGCCGCCACTCGCAGCGACCGCGAAAACCTCGCCGCCGTGCGCAAAGGGCAGTTCGAGGCCATACGCGACGAGATTGCAACCAATGAATCGAGGCGGCCCGACTTCGGCGAACCGCGCGTCCACCCGACCGCAGGGATAACGGCGGTCGGCGCGCGCCCGCCGCTCATCGCCTATAACGTCAACCTCGCTACTTCCGATGTCGAGATCGCAAACAAGATAGCGCGCGCCGTCCGTCATCTGTCGGGCGGGCTGCGGTATGTGAAGGCGCTGGGGTTCGAATTGAAAGATCGCGGAATAGTTCAGGTGTCTATGAACATGGTCAATTACGAAGGCACGCCGCTATTTCGCGCTTTCGAGATGATAAAACGCGAAGCCGAACGCTACGGCGTCGCGGTCTTAGGGTCAGAGATAGTCGGCCTCGTGCCGCAGCAGGCGCTCAATGCGGTCGCGGATTTTTATCTTCAGCTCGAAAACTTCACCGAGGACCAGATACTCGAACACAGACTCGACGCGGCTATGGAGGAACCCGAAGAATGAGCGAAGCCGAACCGAAAACCGATCGACAGGATTCATCCGAAACCCTTGCGTCGGAGCTTCCCCTTTTCAAGGCGACGGGCGATTTCGCGGAACTCGTCGCGGCAGGCACCCCTACTCCCGGAGGCGGAAGCGTCGCGGCTTATGCGGGAGTGATGGCTGCCGCGCTCGGCCGTATGATGTGCAACCTAACGATGGGCAAACCGAAATTCGCGGAAGCGGAAGCCCGCGTCAAAGAGATACGGTCGGAACTCGAACGACTAGGCGCGCGAGCAGGCGCGCTCATAGACGAAGACGCCGCAAGCTTCGAGCGTGTGCTTGCCGCCTACCGCCTGCCCAAACAGACCGATGAAGAGAAAGCCGCGCGCAAGCAGGAGATAGAAGCGGCCGGGAGAGGCGCGGCCTATACGCCTTATGACACGGCCCGGAATGCTTTCGAAATCCTGAAGCTGGTCAACGAACTAAAAACCATCGGAAACCCTAACGCACTTCCCGATGCGACGGTCGCCGCGCGGCTCGCCGAACTCGCTGTCCGCGGGGCCTCTTATAATATAATCGCCAACCTGAGCATGTTCTCAGACGGCGAAGAAGCCGACCGTCTGCGCGGGCAAATAACCGATTTTGTAGAGAGCGCAACCAGGATGGCCGAAGAGATCGAGTCTCATACTCTCGATAACCTGTGATGAGGACGCAATGGCGAGCCGGTACAAAGAGATTCAATTCAACATTACAGACCGTGTGGCGCGGGTGATGTTTGCCCGTCCCCCGCTCAACGTCTTCACCATCTCGATGATGAGAGAGGTCGCAGCCGCCGTAAACAGCCTGAGCACGCAACGCGATGTATGCGCGATAGTCTTTTCGGCTGCGCCCGCGACCCGCGCTTTTTCAGCGGGCGTATCTATAGAGGAGCACCGTCCCGAAACGGTCTATCAGATGCTCGAAGCCTTTCATTCGATATTTCACGCGCTCAATGCCGTGTCGAAACCCGTCGTCGCACTCGTAAGGGGCGCGGCCCTCGGAGGCGGGTGCGAGCTTGCGGCCTTCGCCGACATAGTTATCGCCGCGCAGTCGGCGCGCTTCGGCCAGCCTGAGATCAAGATAGGGGTCTTTCCTCCGGTCGCCGCCGTCGTGTTGCCGAGAGTGATAGGCGAGAAGAGCGCGCGCGAGATGATATTCACGGGCGAACTGCTCACGGCCGAGGCGGCGCTCTCGCTCGGACTGGTCAATCACGTCGTCGCCGAAGCCGAACTTGAGGCCAAAGCCGAGGAGTTGCTCAACGGCCTTCGCCAACACAGCGCGCCCGCGCTCGAACTGGCCCGGCGGGCTATCATAGTGTCGGCGGAGCTACCTTTCAACGAGGCGCTCAAACGCACCGAAGACATATACCTGAATCAATTGATGGCGCACAAAGACCCGCAAGAAGGGGTGGAAGCCTTCCTTGCGAAACGCCCGCCCCGTTGGTCGCACAAATAGTTTGAGTAAAAGCTTCATTGCATATATTCCACGAAGTCTTCAAGCGGTTCATCAAAATCTTCGGTCATAGAGATCATGCCTCGCGCGCTTCCGGCCTTGCGACGCGGGACGGATTTCGAGACAGGCACGATTTTGAGAACAGGCTCATCATTGCGCGTAATGACAACTTCTTCTCCATCGAGCGCAGTTTGAATCAGAGCATCGATTTTCGATTTTGCTTCGTCGAGTTCGATATGGTACATAAGCGTCATCCTAAATATTGCAACATCCGCTATGCTGCACTAAAAGAGTCAGACTATGCAAACGTGAGTTCAGACTGCTCGCTGTTCAAGAGTCGGCTTATTCCAAATTTCTTCTCAAACCTGTCGAGTTCTTTCCTATCACACTTAGCCAAAAGGCCGGCCAAATCCTGAAAGCTACGTAATGTATGAAACGACTTGCCGGGGGAGAAGTAAACCAAAACCTTCTTGTTCCTCTTAAGCAGGTTGATTATGTTGTTCAGTGTTCCATTGCTCCTGGCATCCCATATCATGAATCCGTATGATGCCTCTTTAGCCATCTGAAGGTCTTTGGTTGAGTAGTAATTAAAATCCTTCCCGGTGCCAGATGCCTCTATACTCTTTGTGTCCCAATCGCCAACATTGTTTCTGCACAAGCCCTCCATACAGAATACGATCACATTCCGGTAATGCTTACTGGCAAGATAATCCTGAACATACCTGTCGGCTCCATTCGCATCGCCGATTAAAATGGTGAAGCCGTTCTTTATAATATTATCGATTCGTTCCTTAACAGGCGCGGCCAGCTTGCCCAGCTTCCTCGATCCCCCCGTGAACACGATAGTCATGATGCACTCCTCGTTCTTGTTAAAGCCAATACGTAAACATTAGCCGCCTCCCCATTTGAATATAAAGCACCGGCTATTGCGTTGAGCGTTGCTCCTGACCTGTACAAATCATCGAAGAGTAAAACACTTTCACCTATCAAACTCGCTGCCGGGACAGTATATGCGTCTTCTAATAATTCCATTCTCTTTTCGTAGTTGTACACGTTCTTTAGCTCAGGAGTATCTTTGATCTTGACTATACAATCGCCCCGCAATGGAAGGTTCAAACGGATACTGAGGCGCTCTGCCATTTCCCAAACGGGCTGGAAAGCTCTCTGCCTGGAGGGAGGAACAGGAACTATGACGCTCAGGCCAGGGTTCCATGAAGCAATAAAACTCAGAACCGTCTCCACGATCGTATCCATGACCGATTTATCCGATCTATATTTCAACCTGTAAAGAAGCTCTCCCATTTCACTTCGTTTGGTATCGAACATAGCATGGCCGAATTCATCATGGCCGATAAAATGACTCCAAAGGGTATGATAATCCAGTACGTACCCTTGCCGCCAACCGCCGGGCACTCTCATTGGATTTATACGAATGCTTTGCGCCATTAGCCGCTGCCGCCCCTTCGATGCCTATTCTACACTATCCGACGATCTTCTCTATGGGTATGAAGGATGTGAGGATACGGGAAGCCAATGGACTGCCCACCGTTGCTTGAGAATCGTGCTTGCGATTTTACCGAGTGGCTACTTTCGCTTGCGCTTAGTTCGAGGTGCGGTTTTTTGTTTGATACCCTTATGCTGCGGGATGCCGGGCAAATTTTCAGGCAAATCCATTTCGTCATCTATAAGCACATCTACACAGACGCCCGCCGCCCGCGCATATTGTAAGATTATGGGTAAGGGCGGCTCACGTTCTCCGGTTTCAAAACCGGAAATGTTACTTTGATATAGTACGTCTTCAAGGTCTATAAACTCTTTGAAATCCCGGTTGAGCATTATATTTCCAGGAATGATACTCTTGCCTGATTTCTTCTAAGGCAGCCAGGCGGGATTGAGGTGATTGTGTTTGCCAGTATGCGAAATCAGATCGCTGTTCGGAGATTGGCAGCTTCAAGTAGACCTTTTCAACTTGTATCTCTCTCTTCATAATTCGTCTCCGATTATACACCTGTCTCAACGCGAGCGCCCGACTTTGATATGTGCCAAAACTGGCCGGATTATCTGTGCTCTTCGAGGTCCGTTCGATTTCGAAATCACCCGGCCAAGTCGCGCACCTCATCGTTCGCGCTACGGGTGCTCGCGCTTCATATCGGCTATAGAGCGCACTGAAAAGAGCGCGCCGTCTCTCATATCAATTCGGTCTGTCCGGGCACGGCTACTGCCGGGACGGGCATCGGTCCCCATTCGAGTTTCGCGGGCACGAGGTCTTCTTTAGAGTTCAATGCCTGATCCCAGCTTACCATCTTGCCCGTGTAGGCGGACATACGGCCCATTATCGCTGTCATCGTGCTTTCGGCCACGTTCTTCAATTCGTTGATAGGCTTGCCCGCGCGGATGCTCGCTATCAGGTCCGTGTGCTCCTGTACATAAGGGCTGTTGTCTTCGTCCCGAAAACGCCACGCCTTATCGCCTTCTATCGTATAGCGGTTCACTTGGCAATGGCCCTTGGTGCCTGTGAGCGACTCCGATACGTTATTCGCAGCGCCCGGTATCTGGCGGCACATGCTCATCAGGTGGACGCCGTTTTCATATTCGTAGTCAATCGCAAAGTGATCGAAGATGTGTCCGTATTCGGGTTGAACGCGCGCCTGTCTTCCGCCCATCCCGGTCGCTCGGACGGGATGGGCCCCCATGGCCCAGTTGACCACATCTATGTTATGTACGTGCTGCTCGACTATGTGATCGCCCGACAGCCATGTGAAATACAACCAGTTGCGCATCTGCCATTCGAGGTCGCTCCACTCCGGCTGGCGGTCTTTCTTCCATAGCCCTCCCTGGTTCCAGTAACATCGGGCCGCTACTATCCGGCCTATCGCGCCGTCGTGAACTCGCTTCATGGTTTCGAGATAGCCGGTCTGATGGCGGCGCTGTGTGCCCGCGACTATATGAAGGTTCTTTTTCTTAGCCTCTTCGTAGACTTCGAGCACCGCGCGAATGCCTGCGGCGTCTACGGCGACGGGCTTTTCCGTGAATATGTTCATGCCCGCCGCTACGGCCGCTTTCAGGTGCAGAGGCCGAAAGGCAGGAGGCGTGGCCAGTATTATGTAGTTGGCGTCGCTCGCTATGACCTTCTCGAAAGCGTCGAATCCCGCGAAGCATCGCTCTTCGGGGATGGCGATTTCTTCAGCGTGCTTCTCTGTGAGATTTTTGCGGCTTTCATCGAGGCGGTCCTTGAAGACATCGCCCATCGCTACGACCCTGACGCCTGGGGCCGACTCCAATGCGTTTGCGACAGCGCCCGTCCCGCGCCCGCCGCAGCCTATAAGCCCGATTCGTATCTCGTCGCTGCCTGCGGCATACGCGCCCGGAATCACGTCTAACCTCGACGCCAATGTTCCTCCCACCGCAGCCGCTGTCGTAGTCTTTATGAAGTCGCGGCGCGAACGATTTTCTTTGCGAGTTCGATTTTTCATTTCAGCCCTCCGAAATAAGTTGGACAGGATCGTAATGAAGCCTGTGCAAAAGATCGCCGCGTAGCGGCGCTGTGATTTTAGCCCGGTTTTTCAAAGCCGGGTTGGTCGCAACACCAAAATATCTCGTCGCATGAGCGACGGTTGATTACGGGCATACCACAGAATCAATCGTCGCTCACGCGACGAAAATCCGATGGATTACCTTGATCCGTGCCTTAAAAGACACGGCTAAATTCAGATGGTCGCGTAGCGACCATAAAATTTTGTGAGACCATGCCTTATATGCAATTGCCACCATCTAACGGCTCTGCTTCGTCACCCTGGACCTTATGCCGCGCAGGTTCTCCTGCTCTTCGAGCGGGCGGACTATGCGAAACCCGACGAAGGTAGCATCCGTGTGCCACCATATACTTTGAGGTATCTGCGGGTCTCGCCTGCTCCACTGCTCGCGC